>QHOW01000149.1 GCA_003219435.1 Verrucomicrobiota bacterium
CCCTGAAATAGTGGCAAGCGCCGCACCAAAGGCGACGTCGGCCGCTGACCGCAAGACGCTATTAAAAAATGCGATTCTCAAGGCGGAAAAATACGAAGAATCACGAGACTGGCCTCAGGCCGTGGCCGATTACGTTCGCGCCCAACAAGATTTTCCCGAGAGCGACGTTGGCACAGTGCGACTCGAGTTGTTACTGAGCAAACTCCAGTCGGGCCCCGATGCGCTCAAGGACTCGGACTTCGACCAGATGCGCGAGCCGTTGACCGAAGCAGCGAAACTGGACGTTGTCGCGGCGATGGAAGTTCTCGGCGATCATCTGCGCAAACGGGATCCGAAAGCTTCCTTCAACTGGTTATGCTCAGCGGCAGCCCACGGTCGCGCCGCCGCAATGAGAGAGGTCGGGTTGCGTTATTCGAATGGCGCTGGAGTCGAACGGGATTTTGTCAAAGCCGCTCAATGGTTCGAATCGGCGATTCAAAATGGCGATGTCGCCGCGAAAACGTTGCTCGCCGAGTGTTATCTTTTCGGGAAAGGCATCAACAAAAACGAAACAAAGGCCATTGGCTTGCTTAAAGACGCCGCCGCAGCGAACGAACCGCATGCGATCGATCAGCTGGCAAATTGTTACCACAAAGGCATTGGCGTAACTCAGGATGACAAGGAAGCGTTTCGCCTGTGGACTCAAGCCGCGAAGTTGAACTATGCGGTCTCACTCGGAAATCTCGGCGTCCTCTACCTGATGAGCGCTGAAACCGATTTGGGCAAAGACGAGCGCGCCCGGGCCGAAAAAGCGGTCAGTCTTTTCCGTGAAGGCATTAAACAAAACAATGACTTTTGCATGTTTCTCTACGCGCGCTGCCTGGAAGCCGGAACCGGCGTCCCGGCCAATCTCACCGAGGCGACCGATTGGTACCGGCGTTCTGCCGAAGCCGGCAGTCGCGCAGCGCTCGATTGGTGTCGGCAACATAACGTCACACTGAACACGGACGAAAATCCGTAGCTCTCTGAATGTCGCGGGGGTTGTCTTCACCGGCAACTCGTTGACCGTCGAGAAAAATCTAAACCCCCGCGGGTTAGTGTTTGCTGATTGTCAAAATCCGTAGCTCTCTTAATGTCGCGCGGGTGTCCTCACCAGCGAGTCGTTGACCGTCGAGCGAAATTCTAAACCCCGTACGAATTGCCTAACTATATCCTTGTCATGTCTTCGTCCCGCCTCCTATATTCGGTGCCGCTTATGAAAACTCGCACTCTCAAGACAACTTGCTTATTAGCAGCCGCATCAATCGCCACGGCTGGATGTGAGAACCTCTCACCCGGCGAGAATGCCGGCGTCTTCGGTTCGCTCGGAGGCGCCGCCGCGGGGGGAATCGCGCGCGCTTCCGGCGCCAGCACGGGCCAGGCGATCGCCACCGGTGCCGCCGCCGGCGCGGTTATCGGCGCGGTCACCTATATCATCGCGAAACGTGAAGCCACCGAACGTCAGCGCCGCATCGCCGAAGAACGCGCGCGCACTGCTTACGCCGCGCGCCAGGCTGCCCTAAAGAAACGTAAAGTGCGTTACATCGCGGTCGATACCGAAAAAGACAACCGCACTTCGCCCAATGCAAAGAAAACCGTCATGATTTGGGACACGCAATCGCAGGAGGTAGTCGGCAACAATGTTTACGACGTGAAGAGCCCTCCGGCCGTTGGCACCACCGCGAAGTTCGACACGTATTCCGCGGAATACGTCGGCTCCGGAACGTAATCGTCACCAAGCTATCGCCGGTTAAATTCCGTCGCGGGCCTTCGCCAGAATTCTGCGGAGTTGGCGTTCATCTGTTCGCGAATCCTTTTCGAGTTTCTTCAGCATCCAAGATAGCCGCGCCTCGCCTTTTAGTTTCCGCGCATCGGCTTCTTTCGAAAGCTTTGCGGCATGGATTGCTTCCAAGCTAAGTTCCCAGTCTTCGCGCATACTTCGCTCGGCGACCAGTCGTCGCCGAATGATGCGTTTGTGATCGGCGTATTTCGTCACATCAAACTGCGCTTTGATTGCGTTCCAATCTGTCTGGAATTTCTGATCGCGCGCGAGATCCTGCTCAACCTGATCGTACTTGTAGCGTGCGCGAATCAACGGCTCGTAATTCCCGTGCTGCACCGCGTGTTCGTGCTCGGAAACAGCGCGACGCGTTTTCTCACTTGGCAGGGCGGGAGCAGATCGACAACGAGAGCCATGGATTTGTCCAAGCGTTTACCGGCTGAAGCGCGTTTGAGCGCTGCGCGAAACAACCCCTCAACATTGAACGGCCACAACGTAATCGGAACAAACAGCCACTCGTACAGCTTTTGAAGCCGATCCAAATCGGGATAATCGATCCGTCGAAAACGAGCGAACGAACGCACGAAATCTTCGCTGCTTTCGAGCCGGTGATACGCCAGCGCAGCGAGACGTTTTAGATCACTCTGAAGAGGGGAACTTCCTACTGATTTTCGTCGCCGCATCACATTTGTCCCCAAATGTTGTCCGGGTTTCATGACACGAATTCTACCAAACTAGACGAATGAGACAGAGTAAACCAGCGAATCCGAGAAGCCTGCGCACCGGACGCAGCGCAGCTCTCTTCCACGGATCAGCCATCGCCGCTGAAATTTCCGGTTATGTCGATATAGGCATGAAGAAAGAGGCGCTGCGATTGACGCGGAAGCTGTTGGAGAAACGGCGCATTCTGCCGGACGAGTTTAGCGAAGCGCTATGGACGATCGGCGTCTATGCAAGCTTCAAAAGTTTCAAAAAATGGAAGCCGAAGTTCGAAGCGGCGTACGAGCGACAGTCCCGCAAATTCAAGCGCAAGGTGCGCTCTGACATGCTTGGCATGTATGTATCGCTCAAAGAGTCGGAAACCGCCTTGCAATTCGTCTCGATCCAGAGGCCGTCAAGCGCGAGCGAGATATTTTTCGGGATGGATGTCCTGCTGCAACTCGATAAGCTTCAAGACGCCGAAGCGCTGGCGACTCGATGCAGAAAAGCTCTTTCCTTTGCAAGAAGTCCCTTTGAGCAAAGTTTGCTGCTCGATGCACTGGCACGATTTTTCGCGCGCACACATGAGTGGGACCGAGCAATATCGGCATGGCAGCACGCACCGCTTGATCAGCCATTTCGTCGCGACGCGCTGAGCGGGATTGTGAAAACACATCTTGCTTGCGCATTTGAAACAATTGAGAGGGGATTAAAGGCGCTCGCCGACTTGAAACAAAATCCGGAGCTCAGTCTTTGCCTGCCGGAGAATGACTTCAACCTCACACTTGAAGCCGAAAAGGAACTGCTCAAATTCAAGCGCGGAATCGAGAAACTGCTGCCCGACAGAGTGCGGAAAGACCTTGGAATGTCGGGCCAACGAGTCGATGACCCAAGACCCGAAAACGGGTTGTAAATTTGCCTTTTATTGACGCACCGTGGCGTTTTGAATGGGAGCACAGAATGAAAACGTGCACTTCGAACGCTACGTTCGACGCCTCCGAGGTTGATTCCTACTCGCTTAAGAACCTTTCCACGACCGTTGCTCCAAAGGATTTCGAAGGATTGGAGCGATGGCTAACCTGCGACGGAATCCACCCTAATTGGGACGGCAAGATGTACGTCGCTCGGACAATCTACTGGAACCCGGATGGACATGAGTTCTTACAGACAGGCTGCAGCCCAAACTATCATGCTGGCTGGTGGTCGCTTGCCTGCTGCAAGCACGATATGCGAACAGCCAGACCGTTTCGCGCTGAGGCGACTGACCTTTCGATTCCGACGTACGTATTCACCTTGGCGAGGCTGGATCCCAAGCTGGGACAGCCGCTCGTAAGCTTGGCGCAGGTTACGAAATATTTTTTCAATACTATGGAAGAGTACGCTCAATTTCTGTTCGGAACAGGCGATCGTCCGTTCATCTGGTCTCGCTTAACCCGTGAGCGACAGGACGACGATCTATTAGGCTGGAGATTTGGTGATTGCCATGCAGATATGTCCGGGAAAGTCGGGGAGCCGAATTCGGACCATGTCCATCATGTTTCCGAGTGGTGGAAAGCGGACGTTGATCGGAAGCATTTAATTTTGGTATCAAATCGTTTCTTGCTTTGGCCGGAGCCCGTGTTCGTTGCGGCTAAGACTCAAAAGCAAAGCAAGTATGGAACCAACATTACTCCCGTAACACTCCACGATCTGCTAATAAGTTCGGCCCATTGACGTTTTGACTATGAAAGCTTGGTTTCTGCGCGTCACGTATCCGGCAATAAATCGTGAATCGATCCAGGCGGCTCGACTTGCGCCGATTCTCTTTAGGAAGATTCCATTGGCTGATCTTCACGTCGATATGGGCGCAGGAGAAATCGGCAGGGTAGTCAACAAATTCTATAAGACAGAATCACCACGCACTCGCGGTCAGTATGCAGGCACGCTGCGGGGCTTTTTATCAGACGCCAACGTCGGAGATGTAGTTGGCATCCGCGTTAACAAGGAATCCAAGCTGATCTTTGGCCGTCTTGCGGACGGCGATCTTCGCCTTTTTCCACGCCTAGAGGACGAAAACGTTAAGGCGCGACCGTTAGCTCTCTTAGCCGATCATGAACAAGATGAGATGGCAAAAGGGTTACCCGAGTCAGTGAAATCTTACAGGGGAACTTTCTGCAATTGGTTCTCCGGTGACAAACCAAAGCTGGACCTGCCTGAAAATGAAATCGACATACCTGACCTATCGGAGAACAAAAGGCGTCAATTTTTACTCGGCGAGAGATGCAAACCGGCAGAAGCAGGTAAAATTCATTCGTGTCGGTGCCGATTTGGGGTGTGGACATCGGCTCTCGCGGATTTTTCCGGGTAACTACTACCACTTTATTCCAATTCCTCGCCACAACGATCCAGAATTCTGCCGCTTTACTTACGGTGATGTCGTCTCGCGCGGAGACGGTAAAGTGCAGACGAAGGGGCGCAGCCTGATGAACCTAAGAACAGGTGACATGCTAGTTTTTTACGCCGGATTCGATTCAGAAGACGAAACTCCGGAGCGCCGGTTAGTAGGCATTTTCGCATTCTTCGTTGTGAAAGGAGCCTTCGTGTTTATCCCCGCTAGAAAGAAGGCGATCCGATTTTCGGATCAAAGCAGAGATTGCGATCCTGTCTCGGCGTTTAACAAAACCAACGGCTACGACAGCCAAGAAAGTTGGAAAGAACTGATTCTGCGATACGAGAATTGGAATCAACATCTTCTAGATCCCACATCAGAACGACTCGATGTGATCATTTGTGGCGATCGCCGGCAGAGCAAATTGCTTCCGAAAGTAGAGGTGTTAGAAAATTTCGACGCCCGAATTAAGCAGTACATCGTACGGCGACAGACAGCTCAGAAGTGGGGACTAAGTGAAGGTCAGGATTTGCGAATGTCGCCAGTGCGTACCGTCGATCTGGAAATGGCAGATGAGGTATTCGAGCGACTCGTGAAACTCGGAAGCAAAGAAGCTCACACCTAAAGTCAGCTTGTCGTCATCACTTTGTCGTCGGCAGACCGGCGGCTTTCCAAGCTTTGAAGCCGCTGGCCATGGAGCGGACGTTTTTGTAGCCCATCTTTTGCAGGCTCTCGGCGGCGAGTGCGAAACGGCCGCCACCGCCGCAGTGGCAAATGATCAACGCGTTCGTGTCGGGAACTTTTTCTTCGATGTCCAGCTCGATGGTGCCGCGACTCATGTGCATCGCCCCGGGAATGTGCTCTTCATCCCATTCATCTCGCACATCGACAATTAGCGCTTCGCCGCTTTTGGATTTTGCCGCCGCATCCTGTGGCGAGATCTCGGTGATTTTCTTCTTCGCCTCCGCGACCAATTTTTCGAACCGTGCGTGTTGTGCCATACAGATTTCTAACTACTAATGCACACGAATAAACACGAATTTCGTCCTCTCCTTAGTGTCCATTCGTGTTAATTCGTGGTTAAATTTCTATTCGTAGCGCAAGGCTTCGATGGGATCGAGCGCGGCAGCTTTGCGCGCTGGATAAAATCCAAAGAAAATTCCAACCGCGGCGCTGAACAAAAATGCAATCGCGATCGAACTGATCGAGATGAGGGTTGGCCAATGCGCGTACGCCGACAAAATTCTTGATGCGCCAATGCCGCAGATGATCCCAATCAAGCCGCCGACGGAACTGAGCGTTACCGCTTCGATCAAGAATTGTGTAAGAATGTCGCTGCCGTGGGCACCGACGGCCATGCGTACACCGATCTCGCGTGTCCGCTCGGTGACGCTCACCAGCATGATGTTCATGATGCCAATCCCGCCGACCACGAGCGAGACGCCCGCGATTGCGCCCAGCAAAACCGTCATCACGCGAGAGGTTGCCGTGGCAGCTTCGGCGATCTCCTGCTGATTGCGCACGGTGAAATCGTCGTCGCGCCCGGGCCGGATATTGTGCCGTTGTCGCAGCAGCGAGATAATTTGCTGCTGAGCTGCTTCGACTTGCCGCGCGTCCCCGATTTGCACGTTGATGTTGCGCAAGTTCGTGCCGCCAATCACGCGTTTCATCGCGCTCGTGTACGGCATGATCACGATATCATCCTGATCGACATCCTGCGTGCTTAATCCCTTGGGCGTGAGGACGCCAAGGATCGTGAATGGGACCTCTTTGATTCGCAAAATCTGGCCAACGGGACCTGCGTTACCGTAAACCTGTGTCGCAGTCGTGCGGCCAATCACGCAAACTTTGTTCGCGCTGCGCACGTCTTGCGGCGTGAATGGCGCGCCGTCTGCCAGTGGCCACTGCCGAATATCAAAATAATCTGCCGACTCGCCGTAAACGCGGGTAAACCAATTTTGGTTTCCGGCAGCCACTTGCGTAGTTGAAACAACTTCCTCACTCACTCCGATGACGCCGGGCACTTCGCGCCGAATCGCTTCGGCGTCTTCAATTTTAAGAGTGCCGGCGCCGCCCCAGCCAGTGCGAATCCCGCTCGAAGTCGTGCTGCCGGAAAAAATGAGGATCACATTTTGTCCAAGGCTCGCGATCTGCGCCTCGACTTGCGCTTTCGCACCGTTGCCGATTCCAACCATCGCGATGACCGCGCCGACACCGATGATAATTCCCAGCGCGGTCAATACGGAGCGCATTTTGTTCCGTCGCAGCGCGCGGAAGGCGACGTTAAATGTGGGTGCGATCCTCATTTGATTGTTGAAGCGTCAAAGTGCTACAAGCCTGGAAGCAAATCATCATTCACCCATTATCCCCGGCGCGCCCGGCGGTCGCGCCCTACCATCTTGTTGAAGCTGCGTCGTTGCATCCAGGCGTTCTGAGAGAGCCCGATCAATCAGGATCACGCCGTCGCGCATAACGACATTGCGTTGGGCATAGGCGGCGATGTCCTGCTCGTGGGTCACCATGATGATCGTAATTCCACGCTCATTGAGTTGCTGAAAAATTCCCATGATCTCGATGCTCGTTCGGCTATCGAGGTTGCCAGTCGGCTCGTCTGCTAGCAGCACTTCGGGTTCGTTGACGAGTGCGCGAGCGATGGCGACCCGCTGCTGCTGACCACCTGAGAGCTGGCTGGGATAGTGTTCTTCGCGGCCGGCCAGACCGACCGACGCCAGGACGCGATCTGCTTTTTCGCAAAGCTGGGCATTGGTCAGGCGCTGAGCGCTGTAAATCAGTGGCAGCTCCACGTTTTCTCGTGCCGACGTGCGCGGCAGCAGATTGAAATTTTGGAAGACGAACCCGATTTTGCGATTGCGAATATCGGCAAGCCGATCGCGATCGAGCGCCGAAACATCTGCATCATCCAGGATGTAACTGCCCGAGCTTGGGCGGTCGAGACACCCCAGAATATTCATGAGCGTGGATTTTCCCGAACCGCTCGCGCCCATTAACGCCACGAATTCGCCGCGCTTAATTTCGAGCGAAACGCCGCGAACAGCGTGCACTTCCATTTCGCCAGTGCGATAGGTTTTGTGCACATCGGTCAGCCTCACGAGCGCGCCATTATTCATGTCGATTATCTATTGTAGCCGCGTCTCTGTGAGATGCGCCTCACACGCGCTGCAAACACCCTAGTGCCGCGCTTCGCAGAGCGAAGCGGCTACAGAAGTCCGTGAGAGGCGGCGCGGTTTTCACAGAAATCTCGCTATCAAAATCGACGCCGCCCGCCGCTGAATGGATTTGCCGGCGGCGACGGCGCAGTGGCTGTCAAAGTCAGTTCGGCCGTGACAACGCGATCGCCTTCTTTCAGACCTTCCATCACTTCAGTCGTAATCCCGTCGCTGATCCCGGTTTTAATCTGCACTGGCCGCGGACGACTGGCGCCAGTTGGCAAAACATAAACCGTGCGCTCAGCTCGACCCTCCTGCCCAGCGCCACTGCGTCCTCCGCCGGGCCGTCCCGGGCGGCTCGTGCTGGTTCGTCTTATCTCAACCGGTGTCGCATCCGGCGGGCGATAGCGCAGCGCCGCGTTCTTGATTTGCAGCACGTTATCCTTGTGCGCGACGATGATTGCGACGTTTGCTGTCATTCCCGGTTTCAATTTCAAATCCGGATTGCTCACCCCAATAACGGTGTCGTAGGTCACGACGTTTTGGACGGTGATCGGCGCGTTCCGCACCTGGACGACTTTTCCCTGAAAAGTCTGCATGGGAAAAGCGTCCACTGTGAAGTCCACGCTCTGACCCACCTTCACGACGCCTACATCGGCTTCCGCCACATTCGTGTCGATTTGCATTTTGGTCAGATCGTTCGCGATCGTAAAGATGACTGGCGCCTGCAAACTGGCTGCGACGGTCTGGCCGACATCGACGCTGCGCGAAATCACGACGCCGTCGATCGGCGAGGTGATTGTGCAATGGTCGAGATCGGCCTTTGCCTTGTCCAGCGCGCCCTGTTTGATCTTCGCGTTCGCCTCCGCTTGATGAAGATTGGCCATCGCTTGATCGACATCAG
>QHOW01000147.1 GCA_003219435.1 Verrucomicrobiota bacterium
CTGCATCGTGTCTATATATTCGTGGTTACGCCAGATAACCAATTCCTGTGCTCACATTAGAAGCTCAACTTCGAACTCGTAAAAGTTGTCCAACAGAAGGCTAAGCTTTTCCTCGACTTCCCATGTGGTGATGCAAAACGCTTGGGCTGCCTCAATTTGTTTAAATCGCGCGCGCTCCAAGGGGCGAGAGAGGTCACCCGATGCGGTCGTTCCCGCAACTCTGTATTTCATAGAAAAGTCTACCCTTGAGGAATGGTTCGTTCTATCGAAATCGTAGTAACGATTTTAGAAACTTTTCGATTTCGATTCCATAAACTCGACAAAAGGCCGTAAGTTCTACGACATGGACTCTCCGCTCGCCCGACTCGCACTTCGAGACAAACGATTGCGGATGCCGTAGCCGCCTCTCCGCCTGACGGTTTTGCCCTTAGGAAACCTCCGTTCTATCCGTTGAACTACGGGGACGATGATCTGGAAAGAATAGACGGGTTGAATGCAGGTAGGCAAGATACCGTTGCGGGCCGCAGCGATTTCTCGAGGGCAAGCTTTGCTTTCGAGCGCCGGCGGTCTAAATTGCGAGCATCTCCGTGACGGGCGTTTCCATGTGAATCTGTTGTCCGCCGAGGTCAAAAAAGAAATCGAGCTGGAGATCGCGCATGTTTTGTTCATCGACATTGTCGGTTATTCGAAACTTTCGATTAACGAGCAACGCGCCGCAGTCGATGAGCTAAATGAGGTAGTTCGCGTCTCAGAGCAGTTTCAGAAGGCTGAAGCCGGGGCTCGCTTGATCAAAATTCCAACGGGGGACGGCATGGCGCTGGTCTTTTACACCAGTCCGGAAGCGCCGGCGCAATGCGCGGTGGAAATCGGTCGCATTCTCAAAGAGCGTCCACGCCTGCAACTTCGGATGGGGGTGCACAGTGGTCCGGTGAGCGGCGTGATAGACGTAAATGGTCACGCCAATCTCGCCGGGGCCGGTCTCAACATGGCGCAGCGGGTGATGGACTGCGGCGACGCCGGACACATTCTTGTCTCCAAACGCGTCGCCGAAGATTTAGGAGAATACGAACATTGGCGGCCGCTGCAGCATGATCTCGGTGCCTGCGAAGTAAAGCATGGGATACGCGTCTCGGTCGTGAACCTTTACGACGATGAATTCGGCAATGCGAAGCTGCCGCGGAAACTTGAGACCGTACAGAAACGCCGGACGCGTCTGCGCTGGGCGACGACGGCGGCAGCGTTACTCACGCTCGTGGCGATCGTTGCTGGCATCGCAATGTTTTCCCGTTATCGCATGCGATCGACGCCGGCTGCCCCGGAAAAAAGCATTGCGGTGCTTCCGTTTGAAAACTTGAGCCGGGACCCTGATAACGCCTACTTTGCCGACGGCATCCAGGACGAGATTCTGACGCGCTTATCCAAGATCGCTGATCTGAAGGTGATCTCGCGCACATCCACACAGCATTACAAAAGCGCGCCGGAAAACCTGCCTGAGATCGCCAGGCTACTTGGCGTGGCCCACATCCTGGAGGGCAGCGTGCAGAAGAGCAGGGACGCCGTGCGCGTGAATGTGCAGTTAATTAAAGCGGCCAATGATTCGCATTTGTGGGCCGATACCTTTGATCGCAAGCTGACCGACATCTTTTTGGTCGAGAGTGAAGTGGCCAAAGCCATCGCCGAGCAGTTGCGAGCGCACATCAGCGGTCGGGAAGAGCAAGTGATCGCTGCCAAACCGACGGACAATGTTGAGGCTTACGATGCCTACCTACGTGGTCTGGCTTATAGCCTAAAAACGGCAATTACACCCGCCAACTCCCTCGGCGCACAGAAATATCTCAGAGAAGCGGTGCGCTTGGACCCGAAGTTCGCCCTTAGTTGGGCTTTGCGGTCATATGTTGATGCGCGCGGCTACATCACACGGACTCTTCAACCAACGGTCGCCCTCCGTGAAGAGGTGCGGCAGGCGGCCGACACCGCGCTCACACTTCAGCCCAATCTCGGCGAGGCCGTACTGGCCAAAGGCTATTACCACTACTTCTGCTTAAAAGATTACGACACGGCGGTGCGTTACTTTGAGCAGGCACGTCAGTTCCTGCCGAATAGCAGCCGGATTCCTGAATCGCTGGCCTATGTCGCGCGGAGGCGAGGCCAGTGGGACCGGTGTGAGTCGTATTTCAACGAAGCCGAGCGGCTCGACCCGCGCAATGTTACCCTACTCACCCAGCACGCGCTTTCCTATGTCGACCTTCGTCGTTTCCCCGAAGCGCTGCGGAAACTTGATCAGGTTCTCGATATTACACCGGATGATCCCGATACGCTGGTGGAAAAGGCGGGTATTGCACAAGCCGAGGGCGATCTGCCGCGTGCCTCGGCGTTTCTCGCTCCGCTCCATCCGAACGCAGACGATGCTCCCGCCGTGGAAACGCAAGTTTACCAAGCGATCCTGGAGCGCCGCTCTGCACAAATCATTCCTCGGCTAAAGGAAATATTGGCCAAGCCCGATCCAGCGTTGGGTTATTTCAATGGCGAACTGCGCTTTTGGTTAGGCTGGGCGCAAGAAGTCGCCGGCGACCATGCCGCGGCCCAGGAAAGTTGGCAACAGGCGCGCAGCGACCTGGATTTTTTTCTCAAAGAACAACCACAAAACTATCAGCTGATGGGAGATCTCGCGCTGACCAATATGGGTCTCGGCGACAAAGCCGCCGCGTTGGCTCTGTCGGAGCGTGCCATGGCCGCAATCCCGATCGAGAAAGACGCCGTCGCTGGTCCCATGCCGATCGAGATTCTGGCCCGGGTGGCGGCGCGGATGGGGGAGCCCGACCGCGCCACTGCCGCTTTACAAAAACTACTCTCGACACCGTACATTGGCGCGCTGGCTGAAAATATACCGCTCACTCCCGCGCTGCTCCAGCTTGATCCAATGTTCGATTCGCTCCGGAATGATCCGCGCTTCCAAAAACTTGTCGCCTCGCCCACGCCAGAAGTGACTGGCAAATAATTCAACGCGGTGAGGGACTTCGATCTGCGATTTTAGAGCAAAAACCGGTCACAGTCGATGAGCGTTGCATCAGCGCTTCAACAGGCGCGGATCGAAATCGTAATCAACCGGCGGTGCAATACGGATGCGTTTGAAATCCGGATGCTCAGGATTGAGAAGAAAATTTGTATCGGCTGGGCTGATTGCACTCGGCAAAGCCAACACTGCAGAACGCCCCTCGTGAATCCAGCGGTCGCCAATTTCGATTGTCGATCTCGATGGCGGAGAAATGCGCCAATCGGCCGGCAACTTATTCGCCGACAAAACTTCAACCAGACTCTCCGGCCATTCCAGGTGAAACGCTTTATATTCTTCCTCGAGAACGAACGGCACGCGATGGACGAAGATCTCGAGCGCGGCGGTAGATTGATGCTCGCTTACATAGACGACATGGATTCCCGGTGAATTCCAACGGCCTCCATATCGCCATGGTCCTTCTCCAGTGAACGCTGCCTTGGCGCGACTCGCGCGCACAATCCGCCACGCCGAGGCCATCGCGGTTTACGAATAAACGCCGTAATCGATTCGCCCGAGCAGATTGTCCACTTCGCGCGCGCCGATTTCCGTTTCAGCGTAATCAAGCGGAACGGCGCCGCCAAGTCCGCGCTGCGGAAATTTCAACCAGACTCGGGCCTTGTTCACGTCGCCAAAAACATTCGTCGCGTGTTCGAGCAGCCGCGAAAAGCGCATCACCTTATCCGATTCATCTGGCGACAATCGCCCCGCGGCTTTGCGCCGCTGTAAAGTGGATCGCGAGATGGCAAGCTTTGCTGCGAGCTGCTCAAAGGGCATGTCGATGCTGTCCTGCAAAACTTTCAGATCGGAGAAGGGTAATCCCTTCTGAATCCGGCGAATTAGCTCATGCGAATGCTTCGCTTTTGCGTGAACGGGCTTCTTCTCAAGTGCCGTTTTCATAAATAAAGCATAAAGCGCTAACTCAATTGACACAATTTAATGAATCAATTGAGCGGTGTCAATTGGGAATCTCCCCCTGTTTGGTTGTAGAGGCGGTTGTGTCAACCGCCTGATTATCAAGTTCGGCGCTTGACACAAGCGTCGCTACATCCCGGCAGCTAAGCGCCGACTTTGTCGAGAACTGAACGGAGCTCGTGAAAGTCCACCGGCTTGACCAGGTGAAAATCAAATCCCGCCTCCTTGCCGCGGCGGATGTCGTCCTCCGTGCCAAATCCAGTGATCGCGACTGCTTTCACCGGTTGTTTTCGTTTTGCCTGTGCGATTACCTCGTAACCACTGCCATCAGGAAGACCAATGTCGCACAAGACCACGTCGAATTTTTGCGACGCCATGATTGCCAGCGCGCTTCGCGTATTATCCGCGACCGAAATTTGGTGACCAAAATGAGTGAGCAAGCGCGACAAAGTATGTCGCGTGTCTCCGTGGTCTTCCACGAGCAGGATGCGCAAGGATTTTACTGACTTTTGCGGAGCTTGAGAATCCACGCCGCTCTTGTCCATGCGGTTCGTGATCGCGTCAAGGGTCACTTTGAAGGTGCTCCCAAAACTTCGGCCCCGGCTCTGCACTTCGATCGCCCCGCCGTGAAGATTGACAAGATGCTTTGAAATGG
>QHOW01000148.1 GCA_003219435.1 Verrucomicrobiota bacterium
GATTCGTCGCCGCAGCGATGACGCGACGCATTTCTGCGACGTTGCTTTCCACGCCACTAATTCGAATGAATTTTGCATGAGTTATCTCGGCAATAATCCGAGCAAGCGTTGTCTTTCCGCTGCCAGGCGGCCCGGAGAAAATCACTGAGGGCAAACGATCCGCTTCGATTGCCCGGCGCAAAAGTTTTCCCGGACCGAGGATATGTTCCTGGCCGACGAATTCATCGAGGGAGCGTGGACGCATCCGGGTAGCGAGCGGCGCAGCGCTGTCGATCTTCGCGGCGGCGTCGGTCTCTTCCCTGGCAAACAAATCGTGCACAAGCGAAAATACGGTGTACCCGCAGATTCTGCACCAGATTTTGTTTCGGTGCGGCGACGAGCTTACTGGTGGGAACCTGTCAGCTTCCCATACGGTTATGGCTTTCGCGAAACGAAGTGCGTCTTTTTCAGGGATTTCGCGCGCGGTGCCCGAGCGTGTTCACAGCGGTAGGACATTGCCTACGGATTCGGCGCGGAAAGCGCGATTGAAGCTTGCCTTGCCAGGGCCGGATACGCAAAAAGCCGGTTGATGAAGCTGAATGCGCCGCGTCAACCATTCGTCGGGTTGGCGGCAATGGCCGGCCTGGGAATTATTCTGGCAGACTTCTTCCCGCTCTCTTCCTCCGCGCTGGTGGCAACTGCGATAATCATCGTCCTCTGCGCCGTCGCTCTCCTGTGTTGGCCGCGCTTAATCGCGACCTATGTAACCGTCGGGGCTGGCTTCTTCCTGCTGCACGGCTTGCGAACCAGCAACACTGATGGGCAGCAGCTTGCTGCGGAGCTTGGCAACCGGCCACGAATTGTCACAGCGAACGGCTTCGTCATCAGTGAGCCCAAGATCGGACCGAACAAATTTGCGACGTTCCTGCTCAAGCTCGAGTCAATTGAACTCGAAAACAGGAAACAGCCGACACGCGCGGTCTGGCAGGTCCGCTGGCGGAGTAATCCAGAATTCGGCGATGAATTGAGGCTTTTCGGAAAGGCAGAAGTAATCGCGCCTCCGCGAAATCCAGGCGAATTCGATATGCGCGCATATCTGGCGCGCCGCGACGTTCATCGAATGCTTTTTGTTCGCTATCCGGAGGATGGCGCGCTGATAAGGCACGGCGGTGGAAACCCGATTTTACGGGCTGCGCAGAAGTCCAGGTTATGGATGCAAAACGCCCTTTGCCGCGGGTTGGATGACGCGCCGGAAGTAAGAAGTTTTCTCAGCGGAATCGTCCTCGGTGTCAGGCATGAAACGCCTGAGGACATCGAAGAGCCGTTTCAACAAACTGGCACACTTCACCTTTTCGCTGTCGCCGGTCTGCACGTAGGAATCGTGGCGACACTTTTGTGGATGCTTGCAACGCTCGCGCGACTGTCGCGCAAATGGGCGACCGCTGTCATTATTCCGTTACTCTTTTTTTATGCAGCGGTCACCGGCCTGCACGTTTCCAGTGTGCGCGCCGCGGTGATGGCTTCGATTCTCCTCGGCGGTTTGTTTTTCGACCGAAAAGTTTTTGTTCTCAACAGTCTGGCAGCAGCCGCTTTTTTTCTTCTGTGCTGGAATACGAACCAGCTCTTTTCGACCGGCTTCCAACTTTCCTTTGCGGTCGTGGGCGCAATCATATTGTTGGCCGATCCTCTTTTTGGATTTTTACAGCGATGGGGCGCGCCCGATCCTTTTTTGCCTCGAAGTTTATTGCAAGGGCCAAGGCGCTTTGCGCAGCTTGGTTTTGAATGGCTCTGCCGCGGAGCCTCTGTTTCGCTCGCAGCCTGGATCGGCTCATTGCCATTCATCCTTTGGTATTTTCATATCGTTACGCCGATTTCATTGTTCGCGAACCTCGTGGTCGTTCCGATTGCCTTCTTTATTCTCGCGATCGCTCTCCTTTCCCTTCTCGCCACGCCGCTGCTGACATGGCTCGCGATAGTCTTCAATAATGCCAACTGGCTTCTGGGCCAGCTTGTTCTTGGGATCGTGCAACTGCTGGCGCAACTTCCCGGCGGACATTTTTACGTCGCCCAACCGCATTGGCCCGAAAAGCTCATGGCAAAGATTATCGTGCTGGACCTGGGCGCCGGCGCGGCTGTTCATCTGCGGACAGAAGGTGGAAACTGGTTATTCGATTGTGGGAGCGAACGGAGCTACGGAGACGTTGTTCGCGAGTATTTGCATTGGACGGGAATAAACCGGCTCGATGGGTTGGTTCTAACGCACGGAGATTCGCTCCATCTTGGCGGCGCAGCGGAATTGCTGCACGATTATCCCCGCGTCCGGGTGATCGATAATCCGGCGCCAGATCGCTCGAGTATTCATCGGCGATTGCAGCGCCTGCTCCAAGAACGCGGAGGCAAGCCAAACGATTTGACCGCCAGAGACAATTTCCGCTTGTCGCGCGACGTCATTGCCCATGTCCTTTTTCCGCCACGAATATTTTCTGCAAGGAGAGCGGACGACCAGGCGCATGTTATTCAGGTATCCATTGCTCCATCGACCTCCGTTTTGTTCATGTCGGACAGTGGCGTAGAAACCGAGCGCGCGCTCCTCGCCTACGGTTTGAACCTCCGCAATGACATCGTCGTCAAAGGACAGCATTACTCTGGAAATTCCTGCTCCGGAGCTTTTCTCGATGTTGTGCGGCCGCGCCTGATCATTGCCACTTCGCGCGATTTCCCTCCGAACGAACGAATCAGCGACGACTGGGCCGAGGATTTGCGAACGCGCGGCATCAAACTCTTTCGCCAGGACGAAACCGGCGCGGTAACATTGCGCTTTGGCTCCGATGGTTGGGAAGCACAGAGTTATCTCACCGGCGAAACTTTTCGAAGCTCGAGCCAGTGAATCACCGCGCCTTGCGCTCGAAATTGTTGCTGAAATTTCGTGAGCGGCAGATCTCCGGCCCTTGGAGAGGCCATTGTAAAATCGGGATTTGCTCGCGCGATCTCTTCAATTTTCTCAAAATAATCAAAGTGATCGGTCGCGATGAGGAACCTTCCATTTTCAGCCAGCGCCTGGCTAATCGCGCGTAAGAATTCTCCGGTTACGATCCTGCGCCTCCAATGACGGCGTTTTGGCCATGGATTGGGGAACAAGAGATAAAATGTTTCCACTGACCCGGCCGGCAACAGATAACGCACAGCATAAGAACTTTCCATGCGCAGCAGGCGCACATTGCCAACCGTGGCGGCTTTTCGCGCGGCGCTGCGGATGCGACCGAGCAACCGCTCGATTCCGAGAAAATTCTTCTCAGGCATGCGCTCTGCCAGCGCGCAAAGAAACGAGCCGTCACCGCAGCCTAGATCGACGTGCAACGGCGCGTTGCGTCCGAAGATTTTCTCCAGATCGAGCCGGTCGGTTACCGAATCGAGTTCGATTAACAGAGAGCCCCGAAAGTCCGCCGATCGGACGGACTCGTCCCGTGGAAAGCTTTCTTGGCGATGGGCCGATTCAACCTCGCGCACAGGCACGCTGAGGAGAAAACTAAGCAGTGGCCGTCTCAGCAAGTCCAAAAAGAGCGAAACGAACGGCGAGCAACATTGTCTAAGATCGCAGCTATGAAAAGAATCCCAGCTCTTGCTCTGCTGTTTGCTATCGCGGTTGCGTCGCTTATCGATCCTGCTCACGGCCAGGATTCGTCCCCTTCACCAACCAGGACCGCGATCTTTGCAGGCGGCTGTTTCTGGTGCATTCAACCGGCGTTCGACAAGGCAAAAGGCGTGATCAAAACCGTCGTTGGTTATTCAGGCGGGACGGAACCGAATCCCACCTACGAACTCGTCTCCTCGGAAAAAACTGGCTACCGGGAATCAATCGAAATCACATATGATCCGACGAAGATTTCATTTGATCGGTTGCTCGACATTTACTGGCGCCAAATCGATCCGACGCAGGCTGACGGACAGTTCACTGATATCGGGCCAAGTTATCGCGCTGCGATCTTTTATGGAAATGATGAGGAAAAGAAGATCGCCGAAGCTTCAAAAGCAAAACTCGCGCGCTCGGGCAAATTCGATAAACCGATCGTCACCGAAATTTTGCCGGCGATGAAATTTTATCCGGCCGAGGCGTACCACCAGAAATACTACCAACAGAACCCGGCGCATTTCGAAGCATTCGAAAAAGGATCGGGGCGGGTTTCTTTTCAAGAGCAAAGTTGGGACAAAAAGCGCTAGTCTCCCTGCGGGCTCTTGCGCCGGGTCACTTGGATAGTATACTGTTCAAGGGAAGTCCATTACGTATACGGCCGCTCGAGAAAATCTGGCGGGCACGATCAACCGTGTCTGCGAAGATCACGCACCAGTCGTCATTACCAAGAACCGGGACCAAGTCGTCGTGATGCTCTCACTCGAGGAGTATGAGTCGCTTCAGGAGACGGCGTACTTGCTCCGCTCGCCTGCAAACGCGAAGCGTCTGATCGAAGCAGTGGTGCGCTGGAACGCGGCAAAGGGCTGAAACGCAAATTGAAGCTCTAGGCGTGGATCTCGTCTTCGCGCCTCAGGCTTGGGAAGGTTACCTGTATTGGCAGCGAAACGACCCTGCAATCCTTTCGCGTGTTAATCTGCTGATCAAGGAGATCATGCGGGATTCGTACGCAGGCATCGGCAAACCCGAGCCGCTAAAGCACGCGTTTCAAGGATATTGGTCACGACGGATCACTTCCGAGCATCGAATTGTCTACAAGAAAGTCGGGGATCAAACTCTTTATTGCACAGCTCCGCTATCATTATCGTTAGGAGCCGCGCAACTAAACGACCTGAATTCCCTGGCTCGCCGTGCGCTGGGCGTAAAGGTCGCTCAGGCGTTTTGTGATCGCGCCGACTTTGCCGTCACCGATGACGCGATTGTCGATCTTCGTGACGGCGGCCAATTCGCCCATTGTACCTGTGCAAAACATTTCGTTCGCGCGGTAGATATCGACAACTGACAAGTCGGTCTCAACGCAACGAACCTTTTCCGCTGCACAAATTTCGATCACCGTCGCGCGGGTAATTCCTTCAGGACATGCGACAACGCGGCTGGTCGCAAGATCGCCTCTTGCTCGCGATTTATCGGAGTTGCGCACGATGAACACATGTGTCGCGTTCGTTTCGGCGACGAAACCGTGCGTGTCCAGCATGAGCGCGTCGTCCGCGTCCGCGTTGTTTGCTTCGATTTTCGCGAGGATCGAATTCAGCAGATTCGCGTGATGAATTCGCGCATCCAGAACCTCGGGTGGCGGCCGCCGAATCTTGCTGGTGATCAAAGTCAGCCCAGTCTTTGCGTAAACTGGCGCTTTGTGTTCGGCGAGTACAATCAGCGTCGGTCCGCTCTGATTTAGCCGGGGATCCATGCCCGAGGTGATTTTCACGCCGCGGGTAAGAGTGAGGCGAATGTGGACGCCGTCGCGCATTTTGTTTGCCTCAACCGTGCGTTTGATTTCCTCGATGATCTTTTCCCGCAGCGGAATTTCGGCGAACGAAAGTGCGCGGGCCGAACGCTCCAGCCGGTCGAGATGCTCATATAGCTTGAAAATGCGGCCATCGTACAGGCGCAAGCCTTCCCAGACCGCATCACCGCCCTGCACTGCCGAATCAAATGGGCTGATTCCAGCTTTGTCGCGATGGATCAGCTCCCCGTTGATGTTCACAATGAGGTCGAGATTTCGTTCGTCGAATTTCTGCAGCATAAAACGAAAAAGCTAATCACGAATGGACACGAATGAACACTAATCTTCCCTGTTTAGTGGCTGAACTTGATTCTGGGAATGGGGAGGTCTGGCTTGTTTATCATCGGGCAGCCTCCGCGGTTCAACGCAAGCGATGTTCATACAGCCTTTGGTAACACTCCCGGCAGCGCTCGTAAGCTTCTCGCAAGCGCTGCGGTACCTCACCGTGCATCGGCCGATATGGTCGAAACGAGGTCGTCCTTGCCACCTCCGTGTACCAATACTTCGCCCAGACGCCGTCTGTGTCGCGCAGGCCCGGCGCCCAGGAAAGCATCGATTCGCTAAACTCGACACCGATGGCATCACAGAGGAGGTGCAACATTCTTCTGGGATTTTCCAGCACGTCTTTTGCATCGACAACCGGCGGAGTCGCATTCGCGCGAATCCGGACCCAATCAAAAATCTCTGCCTGTTGCGCAAACCCGAGATCTTCCAGCGACGGGTCCTCGCGCTTCTTGACGTATGACGCGATTACTTGGCGTGGATCGCGAATGAGAAAACAATTCGTCACGCCGGCAAGCCATTCCCGGTCCACCTCCGGCAGGAGATGATGCGTCATCTGTTTTTGGAAAAAAATGCGCTTGCCGATCGGGAAAGGGCTGGTCAGCTGCGCGACGACTTTTCGCCAATCCGTCTCACCGGTCGCGATTACTTCTTCCGCGCCGGGATGTTTCTTGCCGGTCGCTTTTAGATAGTAAGCGTAAAACGGCTCATCGACCACGAGCGCGTCCGGCCGGTTGCCCCATGCGCGCATCATGGCGGTCGAGATGTTTCGCGGGCCCGACCACATGGCGATGCGGATTGGATCGGACCGATGCATGATCACATGATGAACCCAGCTTTCTGAAGCGCGTCAACGAGCTCTGCGCCGGAGACGTCCGGCAGTAGGCTCATACTGCCACTTCGACTTTCGCGAGCTCGGGCTCGCCAACGGTGCGTTCGACATCATTGGCACCCCAGGTGTAGATGTAGAGTTCGATTGCTTTCTTCAGATTCGCCTTTGCCATCTCTATCGTTTCGCCTTGAGAAGTTACAGGGAGGTCAAGGCAGCGAGCAACAAACCATTTACCGTCAAATTGAATCGCGGCGTTAAGTTTCGGATGTCGCAAAATATGCGCCGCGGCGAATCGCGTCAATCCGAACACACGCAACAAAGGGCGCCGCGCACTCTCTGAATCTAAGCGCCCAGGGATCGCGCAGACTGCGCGATCCTATACCTTCGCGAAGACGCCGATTAGCGGACGACGCGATGGCGTCTTGGAGCGAAAATCGCTCACGAACCCGTCCTGGGTGCGAATCTCTACGTGACCGGCTGCGCGCTTGGCACCATAAACCAGCACCGCGCCGACCGGCGCTTGGTACGGATCAGAAACCGGAAGCTTCTTGAACCCGTAATTATTCACGAGTTCCTTCCCGGCTTGTTTTGCCAACGGCGTTGTCGGACGCGAGCGAACCACTCCGGCAGCAACGAGCGCCTCTTTCACGAATCGCCAGCACAGGGAATGCGAGTGGGCATTTGCGCGTTCCTGGGCAATCGTGGCGGCGCGACACAGTTTCGGGTCAATCTTGGAATCGATTTTGGCAAGCGGACGGACAATTTTCTTCGGCTGATATTTATCTACGATCTCAACCGACTGCTTTTTGCCGGAAACATCTTTGTAAGCAAACTTCGGTTTTGGTGCGGACATGATCAACGCTTCAGCTGGGCGTGGATAAAATGCTAGGCAGCAGAGACCGAGAACGAGAAGGGGGGATATTTTTCGCATAAAGAGCGCGACCTATCGATCAGATCGGCGGCTTCTGCAAGCGATTTTTTTAACAGAATCGTAAATTTTTCAGCCGGAACTTATGTGACTGAAATCAAGTTACTTACGCGTGAACATTGGACCAGCCCTTGGAAAAATCCTAGTCCAGGCAATGGCGCTTAGAGCGACGCCACAGATTCGACCATTCGCTGGCGCATCTTTGCATCAGGAAGCCGACC
>QHOW01000162.1 GCA_003219435.1 Verrucomicrobiota bacterium
AGATCGCGGGACCGGCTGAAACAGTCGCGACCCTGGACAAATTGAAGGAGCTCGGTTTTACCGAAGCAACCAAAGCCGGCATCTCGATTGGAATTTCGGATATGATCATTCCGAAAGAGAAACAAACAGAGCTCGAGAATGCTTACAAGCAAATCCGGCAGGTTGAGCAGCAATATCGCAAAGGCATCATCACCGATGGCGAGCGTTACAACAAGATCATCGACATCTGGACGCACGCCGGAGACGAAATTTCCAGCGTGATGTTCCGCACCCTCGAACACAACGAGGGGCGCAAGGAACTGAATCCTGTTTACCTGATGGTCGATTCCGGCGCACGCGGCAATCGTCAGCAGGTGCGGCAGCTCGCCGGCATGCGGGGTTTGATGGCCAAACCGAGCGGCGAAATTATCGAGCGCCCGATCACGTCAAACTTCCGCGAGGGGCTGACCGTGCTCGAGTATTTCATTTCCACGCACGGGGCGCGCAAGGGTCTCGCGGACACGGCGCTCAAGACCGCGGATTCGGGTTATCTTACCCGCAAACTGGTGGACGCAGCGCAGGACGTCATCATCAACGAAGAAGATTGCGGCACAGTAAATGGAATTGTGGTGCGCTCGATTTATGAGGGCGATGAAGAGGTCGTCGATCTCGGCCAGCGCATTATTGGTCGCGTCAGTTGTGAGACGATCGCGGACCCTGTCGAGAAGAAGAAGAAAATCGTCAAGGCAAACCAGCTCATCGATGAGAAAATCGCGGCCGAGCTTCAGCGAATCGGTGTAGAAAGCTTGAAGATTCGCTCGGTGCTTACGTGCGAGTGTGGTCGCGGCGTATGCGCGATGTGCTATGGCCGCAATCTTGCCACGGGCCAATTCGTGAAGCTGGGCGAAGCAGTCGGCATTATCGCAGCGCAATCGATCGGCGAGCCGGGAACGCAGTTGACAATGCGGACATTCCACATCGGCGGCACGGCCAGTCAGACTTTCAAGCAACCGATCATCAAGGCGAAGAACGATGGCACTGTTCAGTTCAACGACCTGCGAACGGTGCAGGCGCTCGACGGCAGTTGGATTGTTCTGAATAAGAACGGCTCGATCAGCGTGCACAACGCGGAAGGCCGCGAACTGGAGCGTCACAACGTGGTGATTGGCTCAATGATCTCTAAAGCTGACGAAAGCGCAGTTAAGAAAGGTGAGACTTTCGTGCAATGGGACCCGTACAACGTTCCGATTCTCACCGACAAAGGCGGCAAGATCGAATTCCGCGACATGATCGCCGGTGTCACGATCAAGCGTGACGTCGATGAAGCAACCGGTCTCATGGGCACCGTGATTATCGAGCACAAGGAGGATTTGCATCCGCAGATTATCATCGTGGGTGAGAAGAAGGAACTGCTCGCGAGTTACTCGATCCCAGCTGGCGCCCACGTCATTGTCGAAGAAGGCCAGAAGGTGCGCGCAGGCGCGCTCCTGGCAAAAACGCCGCGTAAAGTCGCAAAAACCAAGGACATCACCGGCGGCCTGCCGCGTGTGGCCGAATTATTCGAAGCCCGCCGGCCGAAGGACGCAGCTGAGATTGCCAAGATTGACGGCGTCGTCGAGATGGGCGGAACTGTCCGCGGGAAACGACGCCTGATTCTAAAAGACCCTGATACCGGGGTCGAGGAAGAGCATCTGATTCCGCTCACTAAACACATCATCGTGTTCAAGGGCGATTTCGTGAAGAAAGGCCAGCAACTTACGGAAGGCCCCGTGGTTCCTCACGAAATCCTCGAAGTCTGCGGACCGCAGGATTTGCAGGAGCATTTAGTGAACGAAGTGCAGGAGGTATACCGGCTGCAAGGCGTGGAGATCAACGATAAGCACATCGAAATCATCGTGCGCCAGATGTTGCGTAAAGTGAAAATTACCGATCCCGGCGACACTTCGTTGCTCTGGGGCGATCAAGTGGACAAACTCGATTTCGAACAGGAAAACAACAAGGTCGTCGAGAAGGGCGGCAAGTCGGCGGAAGCCGTTCCCGTGTTACTCGGTATCACTAAGGCTTCACTTGAAACTGACAGCTTTATTTCTGCCGCGTCGTTCCAGGACACAACCCGCGTGCTCACGGAAGCAGCTACGCTGGGTAAAGTCGATAAACTACGTGGCTTTAAGGAAAACGTGATCATGGGGCACTTAATTCCTGCTGGCACCGGGTTCCCAGAGCATCGCGAGATCAAGCTGGTCGAAAAAGGCGAGCCGATCGGCGCACCCGTGATGGAAGAAGCCGAACCGCAGCCGGCAATCGGGTAACTTTGCAGCGATGGAGTGATGGAGTAGCGGAGTAATGTTGGCGAGCATGAGTCATCACTCCAGCCCTCCATTACTCCACCACTCCCGCGGCTGATGTCGATCGTAACCAAGACGGGCGACACAGGCGAAACGTCGCTGATGTATGGCCGGCGCCTGCCAAAATCCGACCCACGTGTGGACGCTTACGGCTGTATTGATGAGCTGACCGCCGCGCTGGGTCTCGCCCGATCGTTTTCAACGGACAAATTCCTTTCGGATGAAATCTTCGCCACACAAAAAGATTTGATCATTGTCATGGGCGAGCTGGCAACAGCGCCGGAAGATCGGGAGCGTTACATGAAAGATGGTTTTCACGTCACCACGACCGCGATGGTGGGTCGGATCACGGCGGTAATTGTCGAGCTTGAGAAGGATAAATCGCTTTATCCGAAAGATTGGGTCATCCCTGGGGGAACAGGCACTTCAGCCGCTCTCGATTTTGCCCGGGCAACCTGCCGTCGGGCTGAACGGCATATCGCTCAATTCACGACCGATGATAAAGATATTAATCCGGAGATTTTGCGGTATCTGAATCGCCTCTCAGATCTCCTCTGGGTTCTGGCGCGATACGCAGAGCGCGCGGCGGGAGCGAAATGACAGCTGAGTGGAAATTGAATTTGCGATCTGCGAGGTGCGGTAGCATATTCGCCACTCGCCGCGCCGCCCGGTCGGCGTGATTTTTTTATGGCTGAGACAACAGAACTAGTGCCGGAACTCTTGGAAGCGGGCGTCCATTTTGGGCATCAGACCAAGCGCTGGAATCCGAAAATGAAACCGTTCATTTTCGAGCAGCGAAATCAAATTTACATCATCAATTTAGATGAGACCGTCGTCCAACTTCGGCGCGCCACGGAGTTTCTTCGGGAGGTGACCCGCCGTGGAGGCAAGATCTTGTTCGTGGGCTGCAAGAAACAGGCGCAGGAAGCGGTAAAAGAGGCGGCGCTGGCTTGCGGCCAGTTTTACGTAAATCAGCGCTGGCTCGGAGGCACGCTGACCAATCTTTCGACAATTCGCAAGAGCATCGGCCGTTTGAAGTACATTGAGCAGATCGAGCAATCGCCCGAATACAAGAAGATGGGAAAGCAGGAACTGGCGGCGCTTAATCGAGAAGCGGCAAAGCTCCGGCGCAATCTCGATGGGATCCTCGAAATGTCCCAGTTGCCGGATGCGCTGGTGGTGATCGACACGATCCGCGAGCAAAACGCAGTGAACGAGGCGCGCCGTCTCGGCATTCCGGTTGTCGCCATTGTCGATACCAATGCAGATCCGGATCTAATCGACTATCCAATCGCCGGAAATGATGATGCAATTCGGGCTATTCGGGTGATTTTACAAAAGCTCGTGGATGCCATTGTCTCGGCAGGCAGCGAAGCTCGAATCCGTGAGCAAGTCGAAATGGCCGGCGTGTCCGCGTAAGGCTAGTTGATAGTAGCTAGCTGATAGTTGATTGAGGAGAGCACCCGCTGCAACGCTTCAACTTTGTAACTCTTGTAACTCTCTAATTCTTCATTCCCATGGAAATCGGCCCGCAGTTAGTCAAGCAACTCCGCGAAAAAACCAACGCTGGCTTCATGGATTGCAAACGTGCTCTGGCGGAGAGCGGCGGTGATCTGGAGAAAGCGGAGGCGATTTTGCGGACCAAAGGCATCGCCAGCGCCGGCAAGAAATCTTCGCGCGCAACGAAAGAGGGGATCGTAGCTTCTTACATTCACTTGCAAGGGAAGGTCGGCGTGCTCGTGGAGGTGAATTGCGAGACCGATTTCGTAGCGCGGAACGAGAATTTTCGCGAGTTCGTAAAGGACATCACGCTGCACATCGCTGCCGCGCACCCACTCTACGTCAGTCGTGCAGATGTTCCGGGCAACCTCATCGAAGCCGAGCGCGAGATTTACAAGGCGCAGGTGAAAGGTAAACCGGAGCACGTCCTGAACAAAATTGTCGAAGGCAAGCTCGACAAATTTTACAGCACCGTATGCCTGCTCGAACAAGCGTTCATTAAGAACCCGGACCAGACGATTGAGGATCTGGTGAAATCGAAGATCGCCGAACTGGGCGAGAACATCGTGATCCGGCGCTTCACCCGCTACCTCGTGGGCGAGCCAATTCCAGGCGAGACATAACTGTTCCGCGGCGACCCCGAAAGCTTTCGGGTGCTTTGCTGTAGCGGTGGTCCATGACCGTCGCTAAATTTAAACCAATGGGACTGGCCGAGTACAAAGCGAAGCGCGATTTTGGAAAAACAGCCGAACCAAAAGGCGGCAAACCGCTGCCCAAAGCGGTGCGAGGTGCGTCGCGCTTTGTCATCCAGAAACACGATGCCCGCCGGCTGCATTACGATTTCCGGCTCCAAATGGAAGGCGTGTTGAAATCGTGGGCGGTGCCAAAAGGCCTTCCCTGGAAGCGAGGTGAAAAGCATCTGGCAGTGGAAGTTGAAGATCACCCAATCGATTACGAAAGCTTCGAAGGGGTCATTCCCGAAGGAAATTACGGCGGCGGGACGGTGATGGTTTGGGACCGCGGCACTTATTACGTTTACGGAGAGCAGCCGGCGAAATCGCTTCGGGAAGGCAAACTGCATCTTGTCCTAGATGGTGAGAAAGCCAGGGGCGAATGGACACTTGTGCGCATCCGTGGCCGCGACAACGAGAAGAATCAGTGGCTGATTTTGAAAACGGGCGCCGATGCCAAACCAGTTTCGAAAAAACTCGAAGATCGGTCGGCCAAGAGCGGACGTACGATGAAACAAATCGCGCAAGATCGCGATGCCGAATGGGAATCCAATCGCGAGGAAAAAGATGCGAGTGCGACGTCGAAATTCAAGGCGCGCATCAGAACGGCGATTAAAAAAAAAGAGGTAGGGCGCGATAATGGTAGGGACGCCGCGCTGCGACGTCCGGGACATCGCAGCGCGATGTTCCTACCCGACTTGCCTTCCGCGAAAGCGCGCTTCATCGATCCGATGAAACCGCGGTTGGTGGAGAACCCACCAGCTTCGGGCGATTGGATTTACGAACTCAAGTTCGACGGCATCCGGCTGATCGCGGTAAAGACCGATAAAAAAGTGTCGCTCCTGTCGCGAAATGAGAACGAATTAGCGGCGCGTTTCCCGGAAATTGTCGAGGCGATAAAGAATTTGCCGGCGCGCGAATGCCTGATCGACGGCGAAGTAGTTGCACTCGACGAAGAAGGGCGCTCTTCCTTTCAACTTCTGCAAGCGCGTGAGATGGAAGGACAGAAGTCGCCAGTTTACTTCTACGCGTTCGATCTGCTCCAACTCGACGGCAAAAGCCTGCTTGCGCTGCCATTGGAGGCCCGGAAAAACGTTCTCGAAAAACTTTGCGCGGACGCAGGCGATCCCGTCCGTTACTCAGGCAATATCGGGAGAGAGGCGAAACCACTCCTCGAAGAAGTGAAGCGCCGGGGCCTGGAAGGGATTATCGGCAAGCAGCGCAACTCGGTTTACGAGCCCGGGCGAAGAAGCGGTGCATGGATCAAGCTCAAATGCGTCAACGAACAGGAATTCGTCATTGGCGGATACACGCCGCCGCAGGGATCACGCAAATATTTCGGCGCAATCCTGGTTGGGTATTACGATAACAAGAAGCTCGTTTTTGCCGGCAAAGTCGGCACCGGCTTTACTGTGAAATCGTTGTCGATGTTGCACAAGAAATTCCGCGCCCAGGAACGCAGCGACTGCCCATTTGTCGATTTACCATCGAAACAAAATGGGGAATGGGTGCAGGGAATCACGCCTTCCATGGTGCGCAAGATGCATTGGCTAAATCCCGTGTTCGTTTGCGAAATCAAATTTGCCGAGTGGACGCGCGATAAAAAATTGCGCGCCCCCGTCTTCCTCGGTCTCCGAGAGGACAAAAAGCCCAGCGACGTCGTGCGGGAAGCGTCCACGAGGCTTTAGCCGAACCGAGCGAGCAGGGTTGCCGCGAGATAGACGGTCGAGCCCGCGATGGGCAGCGGATGAGCTCACGGGCAGCGAGCGAATCAATGGACTCGTGACAAAAACTGC
>QHOW01000163.1 GCA_003219435.1 Verrucomicrobiota bacterium
GGTGGAGATGTCTTCACCTCCGCTGGCGAACCGGTTCCCGGCTCGGAACCAATCGAAGAGGGAAAGCGTTTCCGGCTGGGCGCCGTCGAGATTGCCACACGTTTGACGTGGGGCCATTCCCCCGCCGGAGTGACATATGTGGTGACGGGTCTCTCGCGCCCGATCGCGATTGTGGGCGATTCGCTGTTCGCCGGCTCCATGGGGGGCGGAAATGTTTCCTACGACGATGCGCTGCAAAATAATCTCGAGAAAATCCTGACGCTGCCGGATGAGACGATCATTTGTCCAGGCCATGGCCCGATGACAAGCGTAGGGGAAGA
>QHOW01000164.1 GCA_003219435.1 Verrucomicrobiota bacterium
AAGCCGACGAAAGCTTGTACTGGCTTGAGTTAATCGGAGATGGGAATTTTGTTCCGGCGAAAAAACTTGCCTCTCTTATATCCGAAGCTGACGAACTAACGGCAATCTTCACGGCAGGTCGCCGCACGTCGAGCAAAAATCAAACTTCAAACATCAAACCTCAAACTTCATCCTCATGAACATTGGTTTTGTTGGCGTCGGTCGCATGGGCGCGAACATGGCGCGCCGGTTGAAGGATCGCGGCTTTCATGTCACCGCTGTTTACGACACGAACCGCGCAGCCGCGACGTCGCTGGCGGCGGAACTTGATTGTCCGGCG
The DNA here is from genome assembly GCA_003219435.1 of Verrucomicrobiota bacterium. GTDB lineage: Bacteria > Verrucomicrobiota > Verrucomicrobiia > Chthoniobacterales > UBA10450 > Udaeobacter. The sequence goes on from QHOW01000164.1 coordinate 320, forward strand.
AGCCAGGATTTATCGGAAGTTACTGCGGAATCGGACGTGATTTTTACCGTTGTATCCGATGACGGGGCAATGCGCGAAATCTTCAGTCGCAGTGGGGACAATCTCCTGGTCAATGCGCGCGGGAAATTATTCATCAACTGCGCCACTGTCTCGCCGCAGGTCCATATCAATGTGGAAAAGATGGCCCAGAAAGCCGGCGCCCAAACGCTTGAAGCGTGCATGGCATCGAGCATTACGCAGGCGCGCGAAGGCTCCCTTTATTTAATGTGCGGCGGAAGCGAAGATGCGTTCCACAAGGCCGAGCCGATTTTGAAGGAGCTTGGATCGACCGTGCGTTTTATTGGTCCAGCCGGTGAAGCGGCGAAAGTAAAAGCGCTGGTCAACATGGTCATGAACATCAACACAGCTGGTCTGGCCGAAGGATTGGCCCTTGGCACCGCGCTTGGTCTCGATCTGGAAATGTTGAGAAAAGTTTTTTCGCAAACCGGCGCCGCCTCGCGGGTGCTGGAGACCGATGGCGAAGACATGCAAAACCGCGAGCACACTTGCTTTTTCTCCGCCGTCCACGCCGCCAAGGACAGCGGGATCGCGCGCGATCTTGCGCGCAGTCTCGGCCTTGATTTACCTCTCGCGCGCGCGACCAAGGACCAATTTGATCGCATGGTCGCGGAAGGCTTGGGCGAGCTCGATAAATCGGGCATTGCCGAGATCACCTTCAAAGATCGCCATAAACATTCCGGCGATCACGTGTGATGCCTCGGAAAGGGCGGCTGACACGGCCGCCCTACAATTGTAGGGTATTTCGAGTATCTGTATGGCGTTCTCGGTAGTCTCCGTGCGCTGTGAACAAGCCGGCATGTTGCCAGCCAGCCCGCGCCCCTACGCTAAACACATACCCGTTTCCATGAAATGCCGATAGGGCATTCTGTAAAACGCCGATCGCTTTTCGTTGGAAGTTACGATCACTTCGGTTCGGGCGAGGCGACGAGTTCTTGGAAGCGCGGATCATTCCGGAGCGGATCGAACATCGGATCGAGCCGGAGCAGCGCAGGAGTGAACGGTACGTTTTCAGGCATTGGGCCCGCGTACGGTATCGAGAGTAGTTTCTCTAAAGCGGCGATGGCGCGGTCGGGTTCGCCCACTTGCGCCGCCACTCGTGCGAAGATCTCGATCGGAGCGGGACCAACTATCGCGTCTTTCTCAATCGGGAGCGCGGCCATGGCCCGTTCCGACAGAGCCAACGCGGCTGCCTTATCACCGAGGCCCACACTGGTTAGCGCGAGAATTCCGATGAGACTATAATTTTCCGGTTGGTCTTTGAGGAAAGATTCCAGTTCGCTGCGTGTTTGTCGCCAACTGCCCTCGGCAGCGGAATGGTCGCCGGCAACTTCTTGCGCCCAGCCCAACCAAAAGCGCAGTCGGCCATTAATGTAACCCAACACTGGATCAGGCTTGGCCAATATCTCCTCTAGACGAGAGATGATTTGTGCAGGACGGCGCTCCAGGATCGCCTGGTAAACTTGTGCTTCCAACGCCTGGGTGTCGGCGGCAGCCGGGCGGAGCGGAGCGAGAATCGCTGACGCACGCGGCAAGTCGTCCTCGGCTTGTGCAATAGTCGCCATTGTCGCGAGGGTGTCCACATCGTTCGGTGTGATATCGAGAACCTGGTTAAGTTTTCGCAAGGCTTCTGGGAAACGACGAAGAGAAATATAGGAAATCGCGTGCTGGGTGAGCAGGTAAACGTTGCGCGGGTCGAGCCGCTCGGCTTCGATGAAGTACGCCTCGCTCCGGTCCCACTGGCCTCGCCTCCGTGCGACATAAGCGAGCTGCTCAGGAATCCTGCTGCTATTGGGCATGAACTGACGTGCGCAGGCGTAGTGGTAGTATCCCTTGGCTAATACGGCCTCCCCGAGATTGGGCTGAAAAGTCAGCGCGGTTTCGGCTGCCTGCCGTGCCTCTTCACGGAGGGCGACCGTTGGTTGAAGACTCTCTGTGAGGTAGCCGCGCGCATCAATATATGACAGCACCGCCCAACTAAGCGCGAACCTCGGGTCCAACCGCACCGCTTCTCTGAGATATTTCTGTGCACCGAGAGCGTTGGCGGCTGTGTTGTCAGTTTTCAATGTATAAGCCAGCCCACGTAGGTAGACATCGTAAGCCTCAGGATTGTTCGTCGGTTTGGCTGCCAACGCTTGCTCCTCGCGACCGGTGAGCTTCGCTTGCAGTTGATCGGCGATCGCTCTTGCTACTTCAGTTTCAACCGAGAAGATGTCGGTCAGTTTGCGATCGAAGGTATCGCCCCACACATGCGAGTCATTAGCCGCTTTGATTAACTGCACATTCACGCGCACGGCATCGCCGCTTTTTTGCACGCTTCCTTCCAGGATGTGGGCGACACCAAGTTGCCTGGCGATCTCAGGCAGGTTTCCCGGCGTGTTCTTGTAATGCTGCGTGGATGTACGCGAGATCACCTTCAGATCGGCAATCTTTGATAAGCGCATCAGAATCTCCTCTTGGATGCCATCGGCGAAGTAGGCGCTGGCCTTATCCTCGCTCCGGTTTTCGAACGGGAGCACGGCGATGCTTTTCTCGGGAATCCAGGCCGCAGCTCTCGATGTGGCAGGTACCTGTGTAATGATTACCGATCCCCGACGAAGAAAGATTGAGACACTAATCGCCAACGCGACGGCGGATACAACTAAAGCAACCGTAAGCAGAAACTTTGGCGACCGAGGCGGGTTAACTGGGCGAATCGCAGCGGCTTGTTGGTTCCATCTTGGTCGCTTGAGTTTCTCAGGGACCTGTGGATTGCCAAGATTATCTTTATAGAGATTAAAAAGGTGCAGGCGCAGTCCGTGCTTCACTTCGCACTCGCCCAGATCGTGCAAATACGGCTGCCAGTGCCGGTATTGGCCTAAATCTTCCGCCACATGTCCGGATAAAAGAATATGTCCGGCATCGCCGCAATCCAGCACCCGCTGCGCGACGTTCATTCCTGATCCAGTTAGGCTGATCTTGTCGTTGATATCGGTGACTCGATTAACCTGACCGCTGTGAACTCCCATCCGCAACTGGATGCGCGGATGCTCTTGCAAAGCCCTGCTAATCTCGAGCGCGCAGCGCACCGGTTCCTCTGGACTGTGGAAGAAAACGAGTGTTATCCCATCTCCTGTCGGCACACGGATGAATTTGCCGCCTGCCTCGGCTGTCTGGAAACATTCGGTGCTTCGGACGATTTGATTGAGCTCTTCCAGCAATTCAATTTGGTCATTATCCAATAGCTTGGAAAAGCCCACCACGTCGATTAAGAGGAGGTGCGCGATCTCGGGTTGCAGATCGGGTTTTGGTTGCGCGGACGTATCTTGCGCGTTCACCCTTTAGGAATCCTAGTAATGCCGATCCCAGCAGTCGAGAGTAAACACGACGGTGCCGCCTGCGGACCTCTCTCGTCGCGAGGCCGACGCCGATTTTCTCCTCAGAGCCTGGAAAGCGACAGCCTATTTCGGCGCGAGCGAGGCGACGATCTTTTCAAAGCGCGGGTCGCCGCGCAGCGAGTCCCAGTACGGGTACAGACGCAGTTGACCATAGCTGAGGAAGCTCGGAAGTTTTGCTGCCTCATCTAATCGTTTGAGCGCGCGATCCTTTTCGCCTGTCCACGCATAAATGAGCGCCAGGTATTTGATCAATAGCGGACCCTCGATGGCGTTTTTGCTAACTGGCATCAGTTGGACTGCGCGCTGGCCTTCGCGAATGGCGTTCTCCCTGTTGCCAAGAGCGGCATCAATTATACCGAGGACGCAGAGACCCTCGGCATAGTCCGCTTGGTCGCGCACCGTTTTCTCGAGTTCTTTCCGCGCGTTGGTGAACGCGACACCCGCTGCTGACTCATCACCACGGAGGCGGGCAGCGAGACCTTCGCACCAACTGTTAGGAAAGGGAATGGATCCGTCCTGGCACCCGCCAGGCGACATTGCGGCCAAAGCGCGCTCGGCCGCAGCGGAATCCCGCTCGAGTAAGGCAAGCTGGAACCATTGATCCGCGACAAGCGCTGCCACGTTCGTGTTCTCGGCGAGTATCGTTTGAATTGCCGCGTGCTGAGGTTTTGGATCTGCGCGCCAATTCAGCGCAACTCCGGCGCGCTGCATCCGGAGAGCGACGTCGTTCGGGGCAAGCATGAGCGCGCGATCCAGGACAGCCGTCATCTCGGAGTAGCGACGCAGATTTTCGTAGTTCAGCGAAAGTTGCTGGAGAATAACCACATTGCGTGGATCCAGTTTGGATGCCTGCTCAAAGTTACGCGTAGATTCTTCCCAGCGTCCCTGCCTTCGATCGATATAGGCGGAGATTACAAAAGCGTCAGCGTTATTGGGTAACGCCTGCTCTGCCAAAGTCACTTCCTGACGAGCATGATCATAATCGAGGTATCCCCAGTAGAGATGTCTGGCCAGCGCCAGATGTGTCTCGCCCGCGTCTGGACGCAAGCGGCGAAGCGATTGAATCGCCGCAGCGGCCAACGCCAGGCGTGCCGGGGTGTGGTCGAAACCGAGCTGGTAGATCGTGTCGTGAGCATTCGCCAATTGGTAATGCGCAAGGAAAAAGGACGGGTCGCGCTTAACCGCTTCGTCCAGCAGTCGAACGGCTTCGAATAGATCTTTGCTCAGCTCACTCAAGAGAGCATTGTCGATCAGGGTCTTGGCGTGAGCGTAAAGATCGTACGCTGCGAGGTCTGCTGTAGGTTGCTCCTCGATCGCCGCCTTTTCCTCAGGCGAAAGCTTACTTTGAAGTTGAGCGACTATCTTGCCGGCCAGCTCGCTTTCGATCGCAAACACATCCGCAACGTCGCGATCGTACCGTTCCGCCCAAAGCTGGGTATCTGTCCGCGCATCAATTAGCTGAGCGCTGACGCGAACCCGGTTGCCGGCGCGCTGGACGCTCCCTGCCAGCACGTGTCTCACGCCGAGCGCCTCGGCGATCTCGCGCAGATTACGCCCTGCGCCGACCCTGTACTGGAGCGTTGACGTGCGGCTGATTACTTTCAGGTCGGCCACTCTGGCAAGGCCAGTGAGGATTTCATCCTGGACACCGTCTGCAAAGTAAGCGTTCTCTTTCTCGTCGCTTAAATTCTCGAAGGGCAGAACGGCGATGCTCTTCTCCGGAATAGCAGTCGGCCAGCCAGTAGTTCTTGTCTCGGGACGGGCCGATATGGCCGGGGGCGGGGATGTTCGATGGGAAAAGATCAATGAACTGATCAAAAGGGCAACAGCGGACACAAGCAGAGCCGCTATAAGCGCGATCCTGGGCCAACCGGGAGAGGCAATCAGACGAACCGCGGACGCCTGCCTCAACCCGTCTCCACGCTTGAGCTTTCCAGGAACCTGCGGATTGCCGAGATTCTCTTTGTAGAGGTTGAACAGATGCAGGCGCAACCCATGCTTCACTTCGCACTCGCCCAGATCGTGCACGTACGGCTGCCAGTGCCGGTACTGGGTCAAATCTTCCGCTATATGCGCGGACAAAAGAATATGTCCGGCATCGCCGCAATCCAGCACCCGCTGGGCGACATTTATTCCCGATCCTGCAAAGTTCGTTTTGTCGTTTACATCGGTGACTCGGTTGACCGGGCCACTGTGAACCCCCATCCGCACGTGAATCTCCGGATGCTCTTGCAGGGTCCTGCTAATCTCGAGAGCACATCGCACCGGTTCTTCAGGGCTATGGAAGAAAAGGAGCGCCATTCCGTCGCCCGTCGGCACTCGACCGAGTTTGCCTCTTGCTTCCGCCGCTCGAAAACATTCGGTACCCCGCACGATTTGATTAAGTTCCTGTAGCAATTCAATCTGCTCATTCACCAGCAGCTTCGAATAACCGACAACGTCAATTAACAAAAGGTGTGCAATCTCGAGCTGGAGATCGGGCGTCGGCTCCGCAGATGCGTTTTGCGCGTTCAAGTATCCCCCGGTTTGCCAGGACGATAATACCGGTAATACCTCTTCGTGTCGAGATTCAACACTCGGATTCGTTAGCCACTGTTAGTCAATTATCGCGGGCTGGGTTCTTTGGAAGCGAGTTAGCTCGGTCTTGCAGAAAAGCAGGCCGGGCCCAAATGCCGCCACATTAAGGATGATCATGATGAGCGCGAAAAGATACATCCCCATGGTAAGGCCGATCGAGACGTGCATTACACAAATACAGATGAGCCAAATCTTTCGTGTCTTGTCACTCCAAATAAAAAACGGATATCCGATTTCCAAGAGACAAATGAGTACCCCCGCGACCGGGAAGAGGTAATTCCATCTCACCAGCATCTCAGGATCAATGACGTTGAAAGGGGGGCGAATGAGAGAGCGCCATATGTTGGAACCGTCCCACCACCCGCTGCCCAAACATTTGGTAAGGCCACTGAAAAAATAGGTCGCACATAAATGAAGCTGTAATACCCGACGCCAGAAGCCGAGAAACGGTGAATCTTCCGGCTGCGATTTTAGGAATTGCCAGTCAAGAGAATACCGATCTGGCAGCGGCGATAACATCAAGTAGAAGAGCCCGATGGTCATAAAGTTATCCACGCCGTACGAAGTGAATCCCCCGCTCTTGGCTGCGCACAGATGAAGAAACCAGGCCAGAATCGCACAGGTGCGGCTGAAAATGCCTGCCATCAGGCCGCAACCGGCAACAAGCAAACAAATCCATAAAATTGAAAGAACTGTCTCTTCACGAAGACCAACTTGCGCTCCAACCGCGACGAGCCATCCCAGCCTCGGGGCGAAGCGGCTTTCGATGGAAAGCAGCGCCTCTGCCAGATCCCGGTTGACCAAGCCGCCGCCGGCTCCCGCGAACAGATAATTCCAGTCGTTTCTCAACGACAGTGCATAAAGCGTTATTTGAAAACCAAGGCCGATGCGCAGAATACTCAGCCACGCGTCAGACTCAGTTGGGAAAAGGAATTCGGACAGCCGTTTTTTCAGCGCCTGCATACTATTTAACGACTTCCGGTTCGGCAGGTTCTTCGCGAAGACTAAAATCGTAGGCGTATAGAAAATCGTACGATTCTCTCTTACCGTGCTCGAATTCGCTTAAGCTCGGGAGCTTGGTCGCTCCAAACACGGCGCGAATTGTCTTCACCTCGGGATGCTGGCGCCAAATCGATT
>QHOW01000064.1 GCA_003219435.1 Verrucomicrobiota bacterium
AATTGCTCGGTGAACTTGTCCAGCGGCACTTTGGCTTCGCGGGCGCCGCGGATCGTTTTGTCGTCCACGTCGGTGATGTTCATCACGCGATGCACCTTGTAACCGCGCAGCTCGAGATGGCGCTGGAGCAAATCTTCGAAGATGTAGGCGCGGAAATTTCCGATGTGCGCCCGGCTGTAAACGGTTGGGCCGCATGTGTAGATACTGATCGGACGTTCGGCGGGATCGCGCGGTTCGAATTGTTCGATCTCGCGCGAGTAGGTGTTAAAAAAGCGCAGGGACATGTTCTGTCAATGGAGTGATGGAGTAGCGGAGTATTGGAGTGATAGAAAGATCTGACTGCATTACTCCATTACTCCATCACTCCGTTTCCACCGTCGCCACCGCCATTGCCGCGATACCTTCGTTGCGTCCGATCGCGCCGAGCTTTTCATTTGTGGTCGCTTTCACGCTGACATTCGAATCCGAAATGCCAATCGCGTCGGCGATTGTTTTTCGCATCTCGTCAATGCATGGCGCAAGTTTCGGCGCTTCGGCGATAATAGTTGCATCGATATTCACCACGCGGGCTTTTTTCTCCGCGAGCAATTTGGTCACCCGTTTCAAAATCTCGATGCTGCTCATGCCGCGAATTGATTGGTCTGTATTGGGAAAATGTTGGCCGATGTCGGCCGCGGCAATCGCGCCGAGCAGCGCATCCGCGATTGCGTGCGATAAGACGTCCGCGTCCGAGTGTCCTTCCAGTCCGTGCGAGTATGTGATCTCGACTCCGCCAAGAATCAGTTTTCGTCCCTTGACAAGACGATGCACGTCGTAGCCGATTCCACATCGAATCATGGCTTCGCCGCGTTGAATCGTTGAATCGTTAAATCGTGAACTCGTAAATTCATCGTCACAACTTGAGATCGATCACGCCGTTAGAGGCGACAATTCTGTATTTGCCTTTCATGTCTTCGCGCGGCCGAAGATCGACACGGCCGCCGGCGTTTTCAACCAGGAGCCATCCAGCTGCGATATCCCACAAGCTAATTCCCTGCTCAATGTAGGCGTCGAAACGTCCACATGCGACGTAAGCCAGGTCGAGCGCAGCGCTGCCGAGGACGCGGCATTTGCGCACGCGATGAATCATTTCCTGGAGTAGCGGAAGGTTCGCGTTGATTGTCTCTCCGGTCTTGGCAAGCCCGACCGAAATCACGGCTTCAGCCAGGTCCGCGCGCTCGCTCACGTGAAAGGGCTGGCCATTTAATTTCGGGACTGCGCCTTTTTGTCCTGACCACATCTCCTCACGGACTGGATCGTAAATGACGCCCACCATGATCTCGCTGCCGACACGTAGCGCGATTGAAACGCAAAAATGCGGAATGCCGTAAAAATAATTGACGGTGCCATCAAGCGGATCGACGACCCATTGATGCTCGCTGGATTGATCGCCCACGATCCCTTCTTCGCCATAAAGCGCGTGGCCGGGAAATTCCTCGAGGAGCAATTTGGCAATTAACTCCTGCGCCTGAACATCAATTTCCAGTTTAATGTCGTGCGCATGAGCGGAATTAACGCGCAGTGGCCGCTGAAAATTTTGACGAAGCAGTTCGCCGGCGGCACGTGCCGCTTTCTCGGCCGTATCGAGATAATGCTTCATGATAAGAACTACCTCGCACAACGGGCGCAGAGTGCGCAACGGAAAATGAGATAACGCAGCCCAGCGGCGAGCGTGCGATTTGTGTGGTGGACCATGGAAGTGCAGAGAGGATTACCCGCATCACAAAAAAACCGGGAGGAAAATAAATTCTCCTCCCGGGTTGAAGTTAGGGGTTGTGGCTCCGAAAGCTTTCGGAGCCGTTATCGAGCGTTGGGCCTTAGTGCCTCTTTTTCTTCGCTGTTTTTTTCTTTGCTGCTTTTTTTTTCTTTGCCATCGACTCTATTCCCCCCTTTCAATCCGCAACGTGCGGAGAGATGTGAAGAGTTGGGAATGACTTCACTTACACGGGTTCAGTAATCATCACATTTTTTTTGTCAAACATTTTTCTCGCGAATTTGCTAATATTTTTACGAGCTCGCGCGCGATAATTTTTTTTGATGCGCGCGAGATTTTCTTCTTTTCGCCGTTGCGAAAGAAGATTGTCACTTCGTTTGCGTCGGTTTCCATCCCTGAATCTGCGCGGCTCACATCGTTCGCCACGATGATGTCGCAATTTTTCGCGCGTAGTTTTTGTCTCGCGTTTTCTTCGATGTCATTCGTTTCCGCGGCGAAACCAACGAGGAGAAATTCGCGCCCTTGTTTGGAGAGCGACGCGAGAATGTCGCGTGTGGGAACCAATTCGAGCGAAAGAGTTTCATTGCGTTTCTTAATTTTCGTCCGGGAAACCTTTTGCGGTTTGTAATCGGCCACAGCAGCGCACATCACGAGCACGTCGCATTCGCGCGCGTGGCGATGGACTGCGCTGTACATTTGGTCGCCGGTCGAGACCGAGATGACATGCGCGCTGCGAGGCGGATCGAGATTCACCGGGCCGGAAATTAAAGTGACATCGTGTCCGGCTTCGAGCGTCGCTTCGGCGATGGCGTAGCCCATTTTCCCTGAAGAGCGATTCGAAATGTAACGAACCGGATCGATCGGCTCGCGGGTCGGGCCGGCCGTGATGAGAAATCTCACGCGATCAAATTATCCTGGCGCGCGAGGAGGAATTCGGCGCGAAACGCGATATCGTTCACTTTCCAAAGCCGGCCGAGACCTTCGTAACCACACGCCAGCATTCCTTCTTCGGGTCCAATAAACTCAGCACCGCGGGCTTTTAGTTTTTCCACGTTCTCTACCGTCGCAGAGTGTTGCCACATTTTTCCATTCATGGCGGGCGCGAGCAGAATCGGCGCGCGGGTGGCGAGCGCGATGGCGGCGAGCGGATGATCAGCCAGACCATGCGCAAGTTCGGCGATGATGTGCGCCGTGGCCGGCGCGATCAAGAGCAGGTTTGCCCGATCGGCGAGCTCGATGTGACTCGGCCGCCAATTTTCTTTCTCGTCGTAGAAGCTTGTTGTCACGGGGTTTTTCGCAAGCGTCTGCAATGTAAGCGGGGAAATAAACTCAGTCGCGTCACGCGTCATCACGACAAAAACTTCATGGCCTTGTTTGACGAGCAGACTGGCGAGCTCCGCGGATTTATAGGCGGCAATTGAGCCCGTGACTCCGAGCACGATACATTTTCGATCCATTCGACTGGCGCTCAGGACAGGTTTTTCGATTTTCGATTTCGGGTTTTCTTTTTTCAAGGCTTGTTCTGAACTTGGTCGAAGGATCGACAATTTATTCGCGAATCCGATTACTTCTGAACCAAACGCCGGCTCAAATAACTCTCCGCGCTCATGATCCGCCGGAGCTTCTGCAAATCCTCTTCGACCGAACCACTGATCACAGTGTAACGGTAACTGCGCCATAATTCCATTTCGCGCGCGGCTGTGGCGACACGCGATTCGATCTGCTGAGCCGTTTCCGTTCCACGCTTGTGCAGACGCCGGCGTAATTCTTCGTGATCGGGAGGCATAATAAATATGTCGCTCAACGCTTCGCGAATGAATGGATCGTCGCAATTGCGAATGGCGGCTGCGCCTTGCGTGTCGATGTCTATTAACACATCCACTCCACTTTTTAAGTTGGCAAGCACTGGCTCGCGCAATGTTCCATAATAATCGCAGTGCACACGCGCGTGTTCTAAAAAATCGCCGGCTTCAACTCGCGCGCGAAAATCTTTATCGGAAAGAAATTGATAATCTTCGCCGTCAATTTCACCTGTGCGCGGCGCCCGCGTCGTGCAGGAGACAGAATAAAAAAGGTTGGGAGTTTGGCGAAGCTTTTCGACCAGCGTGGTCTTGCCTGCGCCCGATGGCGCAGAAATGAGAAAGAGAATTCCGTGGCGGCTGAATTGTTTACTCAAGATTTTGGACCTGCTCCCGAATCTTCTCCAATTCCGCTTTGCAGGCGACCACGCGCTGCGAAATGGCGGCGTCGTTGGCTTTCGCGCCGAGAGTATTGAGCTCGCGAAAGATTTCCTGAGTCATGAACTCCAGCGCGCGCCCGACCGGCTCGTTCCTGCGCAGATGATGCGCGAATTGCGCAAGGTGACTTTCCAGGCGCGTCAATTCTTCCGAGACGTCGGCACGGTCGGCGAAGAAAGAAATTTCCTTCAACAAACGTTCGTCGTCGGTGGCAATGGGTAGCCCGGTCTTTTGAATCCGATCGAGAAGCGCCGCGCGATATCTTTTGACCACGTCGGGATGAAGCGCGCGAACCTCCTTCAGTTTTTTCCGGATCGCTTTCAGACGATGGATCAAGTCCTTGGCCAGATGTTTGCCCTCGCGCTCTCGCATTTTGATTAAATCGGCAAGCGCGGCCCGCAAAGCGCGGTCGATCGCAGGCCATGCTTCTTCCGCACGTACAGCTTGTTCCGGGAAGCGCATTACCCCTGGCGCTTGAAGGATAGTGCTGATCGTGATTTCGCCTGGCGCATTTAATTCCTTTTGCAATGCGCGCATTGCTTCGTGGTAAGAGCGTGCCAGCTCGGTATCGAGCGCCAGGTTGCGCGCGCCATTTCCGCCGCTGTGAAAGGTGATGTTGGCATTCGTCCGGCCGCGCGAAATACTTTCATTGATGGTCTGGCGAATGCGCGGCTCGAGTTCGGCCAGGTCGCGTGGCAAATTGATCACGATATCGCTCTGCTTGCGATTTACGGAATTGAGCTCGACGCTAAATTTTGTCCCCCGATGATCGGTCTCGGCGCGGCCATATCCGGTCATGCTTCTCATAACTCGCTCTTTCTTCTGCGCTGCCGGGGCCATCGGTTTTGTTTCGGCCACAACATTTTGGCGAACATGAAAAGGTTATCGCAGAGTCAGGTTCAACGTTCAACACTCAACGTCGAACACCCAGCCTGGTCACCCAGGACGCTTTGAGAGCAGTGCGGCGATTGCCCGGCGGTGTGGTGAAGGCACCGGAAGAGATTCGAGTGAATTGACTCTCATCCAGCGCTGCGAGCGATTTTCGATCTTCTGCCGGCGCTGCGCGTAAACGTTCAACGCGACGCGATGGTTCGTGAACGGAAAGATCGACTTGTACGCCGGACGGCGATTTGCCGATCTCCTTTTCAACGGCGGCAGGATCCACATGCCGCGCCAGCGATGATCGGATTGCTGCAGTAAAATCCTCTTTTGTCTGGTAACGAACGCATGATGCTCTGTTAGCCGCAATGTCGGAGGTCGCGCTTTTTTTATCGGAAGAGTTTCCGGATCTTTTGCACGACAGAATTTTTTGACCGGACAAATCCCGCATTTTGGCTGACGCGGCAGGCAAATCAGCGCGCCCAGATCGGTAAGCGCCGAATTGTAAATGTGCGCAGAAGATTTCGGAACCAGGGAAAGAGCACGCTGCCAGAGGAATTCGCGACCGGGCATTTGATCGATTCGCTCTCGCAGATCGAAGATGCGCGCCAAAACACGGGCCGTATTGGCCTCGACAATGGGGACTGATTCATCGAAGGCGAATGTAGTGACAGCATTCGCCGTGTACCGGCCGATGCCCGGAAGCTTCTGCATTGTCGCGATCGTGCGCGGTAAAATTCCGTCGTATCGATCTTGCACGATTTTAGCTGCGGCGTGGAGATTACGCGCGCGAGCGTAATAACCGAGGCCTTGCCAGGTGCGGAGAACCTGACTTTCCGACGCGCGAGCAAGTGTTCCGAAATCCGGAAAGCGGCGGAGCCACTCATTATAATAAGGAATCACGCTGGCAACTTGTGTCTGCTGCAGCATACATTCGGACACGAGGATCGCGTACGGATCGCTGGTCTCGCGCCAAGGCAGCTTGCGGCCGTTCCGGCGGTACCAATTTACAAGCGCGCGTCGGAAGTGATTTGTTCGGAAAGCCACAGGTGGACACAGATTAACACAGATGTCCGAACCCTGAATCCCAAACCCTTCTCTTATCCGTGTTTCATCTGTGTTAATCTGTGGCTTAAATGAATTCATACACGCATCCGCTCACCGACGATCAGGTGAGCAAGCTGCGCGCGCTGCTCGCGGAGCTTGGATTCCAATTCGTGCCGAAGCAGTGGACGATTTTTTTCGCACAGAAGAACAAGTTGAGCGTCGCGGTTTACGAGAAAGGGCCCAAGATCCTCGTGCAAGGCAGGGGCGTGGAGGAGTTTGTCCAATTCGAGTTGGAGCCGAAGATCCTTGGCGAAGCAAAGCTGGGCTACGAAGAGGTGCACTCCCCGGAAATGTTCGAGCCGCACTTCGGCGTGGACGAAAGCGGAAAGGGCGATTTTTTTGGGCCGCTCGTCATTTCGGGCGTATACGTCGACAGGGTAATTGCGCGGAAACTTCTCGATGCCGCTGTGCAGGACAGCAAGCGAATCGGCTCGGACGCGCGGATCCGCGCACTAGCTCAGACCATTCGCAAGAGCGCGAACGGTTTGGTCGAGACGGTGCTGATTGGTCCGCAAAAATACAACGAGCTTTACGGGAAGTTCGGCAACTTGAACAAACTGCTCGGGTGGGGGCATGCGCGCGTGATCGAAAATCTGCTGGCAAAAAAATCGGATTGCCCGCGCTCACTCTCGGACCAGTTTGCCGATCCGCGTATGGTCGAGCAATCGTTGTTGCGGCACGGCCGCAAAATCAACATCGTCCAGCGGACGAAGGCGGAATCAGATGTGGCGGTTGCGGCTGGCTCGATTCTGGCGCGTGAAGCTTTCATCAACTGGCTGGAGCGCCGAGGACAAGAGCTTGGATTCCGACTTGAGCGGGGAGCATCTGCGAACGTAAAAGAGATCGCGAAAAAACTCGTGGAAATGAAGGGGCCGGGTGCATTGCGTGAGGTAGCGAAAGTGCATTTCCGAACCGCGCATGAGGTCGCGCCGAATTATTATGCGGCCCCGCCGCCACGCGACAATTGGCGAAGTAGGAGCGAACAGCTCTAGGCATGATCGGAGCGGCGGAAAACTGCCATAGCGTTTCGCCTTGTTGTCCAGGAGGTTAGCCGAGCTATTTTTTTGGCTTTTATGCTTAATCTGACCACCGTTACGGCTACATGAAGCGATTAATAGAATAGATATGGCAAAGCTAACCAAGCGCGACATCGTTGTCGCCATCAGCAACCAAACCGGAATGGTCCAGCATAAAGTCTTTGATGTGGTCCAGCGCACACTCGATAAAATCACCGATAGTTTGGCCAACAATATCCCCGTTGAACTGCGCAATTTCGGCGTTTTTCAGCCGCGGTTGACCAAGCCGCGCGTCGGGCGAAATCCGAATCGACCCGGTAGTAGTTTCGTGATTCCGCCGCGAGTGACGGTGAAATTCAAGGCTGGCAAGATCATGCGCCAGCGTGTCGAGAAACTTTCGCGCCAGCTCAAGGAATCCGGCGAAGGACGTGAGAAAGCTGCCCTATCCAGCCCCGATACCGGGTAGCCGAAATATTCCGCCAGAGACTGAACAGACGGTGGCTATCGCCGCTCAGCGTTTGCGCATGAGCCAATAGATTTCCCCCGGCCAGGAGGGAAATCTGCTTCCCCACCACAAATTGAATCGAAGCCACGCAGCGGAGTTTTCCAGCGGGCTTCCGCTGCTCCGCATAAAGAAGGCACCGCTGATGAACTCGGTGGTGCAACCGGCTGCTTCGGCCATTTCAATGACCCGCCGTGGAGAAAATACGCTCACATGGCCCATTGGCTGTGCCGTTTTGCGCTCCAGCTTTTGGTGAGACGCGACGAGAAAGTGGGGTAGGACTGGGGAGCCGCCGATCAAGACTCCGCCTGGCCGTATTCGGCGCGCAACCTTCTGCAAAGCCACATCTGGCTCGAATAGATGCTCAAGTACGTGGAGCAGCACCGCGGCGTCATAATCGCGGGGGAGATCAAAATCCTGGCTCTCGAGATTCGCCTCCAGAACATCCTCTTTTTTGATCCCGACCTTGCGAAATTTTTCCGTATGGATGACCGCATCTACCACCGTCCATCGCCCAATATTTGGCTGAACGGGCGCCGAATGAACGAATTGAAGGAATTGTGCCTTGTGCACGCCGATCTCGACCAGATCGATCGGCGCGGCGCGACACGCTGATTCGATGCACAACAAATGGTATGCAAACCAGTAGCGCAACAAGCGGATGGGGTAACGGACGCTCTTCGCCTCGGCCGTCATGTTGAACCGTTTTGAGCGAACAGCGGCGTTCTCTGCGAGAAACCGAAAGTCCCAATCGAGAGGTCGATAGACTGACGCGTTTTTTTCTGGCACAACGTTCTGCAAAAAACGGGACCGGCTACTGCGCACGCTATGAGCGGAAGGTCGGCTCCGGCTCAAGCAGATTAGAGATGGCTTCCTCGAGTCGCTCAAAATTGATTGGCTTGGTGAGATGCTCGGAGAAACCCGCAGCCCGAGCCTCACGCACGTCCTGTTCCGTTCCAAAGCCACTGAGCGCGATTCCGGGAAGAGCTTTGCTGCTTCGCACTTCTCGCATTAAATCATAGCCGCTGCGGTCCGGCAGCCCGATATCGCTAATGAGAAGATCGAACTCCTGTGTGCGCACTTTTTCCACGGCCTGCTGAGCGGTATGGGCCACTGTAATGTGGTAACCGCGGCGCTCCAGCATCCTTTTCAGGCCGGTGCAGGTGTCTCGATGATCGTCCACCACCAGGACGCGCCGATATCTGGGCAGCTCGACTTCTGTCTCCAACGCGGCGCGCCGATCTTTCCTGGCGCCGTCGCCCTCGCCGTCGCCGCTGACCGGACTCGGCACCGTCGTCAATTCAAGCGAAAAAGTGGAACCCCGATCCTTCCCGGGGCTCTCCACTCGGATTTTGCCGCCGTGCGCGTCGATTAGCGCCTTCGAAATCGTCAGGCCCAGGCCGAGACCTCCAAAACGGCGGGTGACCGAGGTCTGTCCTTGCTCGAAGGCGTTGAAGATTTTCTCGATCTCTTCCGGCTCGATGCCCATTCCAGTATCGGCAATCCGAATGCTAATCTTCTCCGGCGCGGGGTTGGCGGTTTCAATCGTAATGCGGCCTTTTTCGGGGGTGAATTTCACGCTGTTCTTGATCAAGTTCCAAAAGACTTGCTGCAAACGCGCGGGATCGCCTTCGACGCACGCATCGGCGGCGCGAAGACGAAACTCCACTTTGAGATCTTTGGCAGTAATGTCCTCGCGGCAAATTTCGTAGGCTCGGTGGAGGATTTGGTGCACGCAAATCGTTTCAAAGCTCAGCTGCAATTTGCCTTTCGCGATACGTGTGATGTCGAGCAAATCGTCAATCAAGCGCGCTTCCAACTCCACGTTGCGCCGAATGACCTCGAGCGCCTCGCGAACCCTCGGCGAATCCGGAATGGTCGCTTCCAATTCTCCGACCATCGCGATCACTGGCGAGAGGGGATTGCGTAGTTCGTGCGATAGCAGCGCCAGGAATTGGTCCTTTGCTGCATTTGCGTCAATGAGCTCCTGGCGCAGCTTGACGTCGCGCGTCTTGTCTTCGACGAGATAAAGCACACCCTGGGTGGTTTCGTGCGAGCCCTGTAAACGCAGCAGATTGATATCCAAAAAATGCGTCATACCCGTTTTGTCTTTCAACGGCTGTTCTACGAGCTGAAATGGGGTCCCGAAGGAAAGCACTCTCTCAATGGCCTCTTTTGGAGCAATCTTCACGTCATCGAACGTGGCTTCCGTGACATCCTGACTGGCCGGAATATCCCCGAAACGCTGTGCCATGCGCGCAAAAGCCTCGTTTGCCTGCAGAAAACGGCGCGACTTTGGATCGATAAAGGCAATGCCGCTCGGCATATTCGCCAGGATCTTTTCGTTAAACACGACTTCACGTTCGATGCGTCGCGTAGATTCTATCTGCCGCTGATAAAATCGCGTGCCAAGCCACGCGAAAACCGCTGTGAGAACAACCAACCAAGCCGCCAGGATGGTCATTCGCCCGAGAAGATCATGAACCGGTTTGTAGGCCAGACTTTTCGGCTGCTCGACTACCGCGACCCAGCCGGTCGATTCGATAGGGCTGAAAGAATAAAGATTGCCATGCCGCTCTAAATGCCCGCTCTTGTTCTGGCGGATCTCATTGAGCAAGATCCCGCCCTCTGGTGAGGTCGCATTGGGATTCGGCTTGAAGTCATTGGCGAAAAGTGCATCGCCGTTTTGATCGAGCACCTCGAAAACGAGCTTGTCGGGAAAGGCGATAGCGGATAGG
Organism: Verrucomicrobiota bacterium; assembly: GCA_003219435.1. Lineage (GTDB taxonomy): Bacteria > Verrucomicrobiota > Verrucomicrobiia > Chthoniobacterales > UBA10450 > Udaeobacter. The sequence goes on from QHOW01000064.1 coordinate 10,233, forward strand.
CGCCGTCCCATTCTTTCCACCAGGACAGAGACGCCAACATAACCGAGAATCGTCCGGTCCGGTGCCCGCACGGCGCCGACGATATCAGTGGCTAGTCGCTTGTCCGATAACCGGGGATGAACTGCCGAAACGAAAGTTTCATTTGATGCCGCAGCTTGCTCGCGCCAGTAATCAGAGTCAAAATCCTTGCCGATTGTCTCTGGATCCGTTGGGATCGACGCACGCAGGCGCCCGTCTGCCGCAGCCATGAACATTCCGTCGATTTGCGGATGCGAATAAAATGCTGAGCCGAGCCATTGTTGAGCGAACGGCTCGGGATTCGGCGCGCTCAAAACGTTCGCGACTTCTGGCAGCGTCTGATAGTATCCAATGATGCTGCTGATTCGGTTAAGCTCATGGCCAACGAGATGGCCCACTAATTGGATCAACGTCTGCCGGTCGCGCAGGATTCGGGTTTCCAGAGTATCACGCAGGATAGTGTAGGAAACAATGAGCGTTAAGACCGACGGAATCCATCCCGCCAGGAGGATCGGCAGGATGATCTTCAAACGTTCGAAACGGTCCCGTCTTCGTTTCCTAAATGCGTCTCGCAATTGCATATCCCTTGGTTGCGAAAAATTGGCTTATCACCGTTAACCCGCTCGCCGCCTCAGGCAAGGCGAATGTCGGCGGCAGCCCTAATGCTTGGGGTAATCGGCTTAGCGAATCGCGAGGTTTTAACTCCCGCGTTTGCCTGTGGCCAACATGATGGGGCCGGGTTTTCAAAGCCAAACGCGCGATTTTTCAATTGACGCACCGGCTGGAAACGGCATCATGACGCCCTTGCTGCTTTAACCATCGGCAGCTGCGGAAACTCCCATGCAAGGAAGCCTCGGACACATCATCTGGACGGTCTGCTATCTGAGTGTGCTGGCTGGTCTTTCCGCTTACGGCATTCACCGTTATTTCATCATCTATCTGTATCTGAAGAACCGGAAGCATCCGCCTGTTCCGGCCGGCAGATTTGAACAACTGCCGAAGGTGACCGTGCAGTTACCGATCTTTAATGAGGTTTATGTGGCCGAGCGTTTGCTTCGTTCGGTCAGTGAACTGGACTATCCGCAGCATCTTCTCCAGATCCAGGTGCTGGATGATTCGACAGATGACACGCGCGAGATCGTCTCGTCGTACGCAGACAAACTCCGCCGGCGCGGCTTTAATGTGCAATGTCTTCATCGGGTTGCTCGCACCGGTTTCAAGGCCGGCGCGCTGGCGGCCGGCTTGGAAGCCGCGGAAGGCGAGTTCCTCTGTATTCTTGATGCCGATTTTGTCCCTCGGCCAGAGCTTCTAAAGCGCACGATTCATTTTTTTACCGATCCGAGAATAGGAATGATTCAGACCAGGTGGGGCCACTTAAATCGCGGTTATTCCCTTCTCACGCGCATGCAGGCGATTTTTCTGGATGGACATCTCTTGCTGGAGCAAACTGCGCGCAGCCGCAGCGGCCGTTTTTTTAATTTTAATGGAACCGCCGGTCTATGGCGACGTTCGTGTATCGAACAAAGCGGAGGCTGGCAGCACGATACGCTGTGCGAAGATCTCGATCTTAGCTATCGCGCCCAGCTGGTGGGCTGGAAATTCATTTATCTTTCCGACGTGGTAACGCCAGCGGAATTGCCGGTGGATATGAACGGCTTCAAATCTCAGCAGCATCGCTGGACAAAGGGTTCGATCCAGACGTGCAAGAAATTGCTGCCTACGATATGGCGCAGCCGGCTTCCGTTTCCAATCAAACTGGAGGCCACTGGTCATTTGATGTCCAACTTCGCCTACCTGCTGCTTGTCTTTTTATGCGTCCTCTTGCATCCCTCCGCAGGCGGGGTCCAGGGCGGGTGGCTGCGGACCCTGTTCATCGATGTTCCGATCTTCTTCGCCGCATCGGTCTCAGTCGCGGTGTTTTATGTTTGCGCGCAGCGCGAGCTGCATCCGCGCACATGGAAGAAACAGATCTTATTCCTGCCGTGCTTACTCGCCCTCGGCATTGGGCTTTCACTCAACAACGCGCGCGCGGTGCTAGAAGCACTCTTCAATCACCAATCCGATTTCACGCGCACCCCCAAGTATGGAATCGAACGCAAATCGCAGCCTTGGCGAACTTGCAAATATCAGCTGGCGAAACCGATGTTGCCATTGGCGGAGCTGGCATTCGCAATTTATTTCACTTATTTTATTTGGTTCGCGATTGGGCATGGCCAGTTCCTCTCGGTGCCCTTCCTTCTCATGTTCCAAGGCGGTTTCCTTTATGTCTGTCTCTCTTCATTAGCCAGTCGCTGGCCAAGAATCAGTCTTGGCAGTTCACGCGCTGGCGCCGAAATTCCCGCGTGACAAAACTCCAATTATCGGTTAAGAGGGTGCGCATGTTTCGGCCCCTCGCTCTGATTTTCAGTTTAGTTTCACTTGCTCCCACCCTTTTCGCCACACAACTCGACCCTTCCCATCATTTGATAATAAGCATCCGCGATCAGAAGCTGATGCTGCTGCAGAACGGCGCAAAAGTGGCAACTTACCCGATTTCCACGTCCAAGTTCGGTTTGGGCGATTTTTGGGGACGAATGACAACTCCGCTTGGTTACCTCGCTGTCGCGAAGAAAATCGGCGACCACGCACCGGCGGGCGCTGTTTTCCGTAACCGCCGATTCACAGGAGAAATTCTTGCACCAAATGCTCCGGGTCGCGATCCGGTAATTACCCGAATCCTTTGGCTACGTGGCTTGGAAGGTCAAAATGCCCACGCCTTTCGCCGTTGCATTTACATTCATGGCACGCCGGAAGAGAAAAGGATCGGCCGTCCAGCCAGCTACGGCTGCATCAGGATGAAATCGAGCGATATCGCCGCCCTATACAATCAAGTTCCGCTCGGAGCGATTGTACAAATCGTTCCCGATGGTTTGCCTAAGGTATCAAAGGCCGTGCCAGCGCCATCGGTCGATACTCTCATGGCCCTGAGTGAAAAGACCAAAAATCAGGATCAGCTTGGTTCCGCGCGCCGGACAGACAAGGCGACGCCTTTACTGAATAAGCGGGCATCGATCGCCCAAAATAGCCCGCGCGCATAAAGGCGCATTTGCTCTTTTTTGATCAAGCGATGGCTAACACGAAATCAGCCGCCAAGCGCGCCCGCCAGACAGCCGGGCGATCACTTCGCAATCGCAGCGTTTTGACACAATTGCGGACAATTCAGAAGCAGGTGCGTTCCGCGGCGCCGCCCAGCGCTGATCAAATCCGCGCGGTCATCTCGGCGATCGACAAAGCTGCAAAGCGCGGCATCGTTCATCGAAACGCCGCCATTCGCCGCAAAGCGCGCCTCAATAAAGCGCTGGCAGTGGCTAAATAGTGGAGTATTGGGGCGCTGGAGTAACGGAGTGATGAACTTACTCTGAAGCGAATACTCCACCACTCCACTACTCCATTGATCCATGATCTTCCCTTTGCAAGTCTCGTGGGACAGATAGATTCTCCGAATGATTCCCGCTCTGCTCCTCATTTCTTCGGCCGTCGCTTATCGCGTCACAACGGGGCTCTTGATTCATTCCGGCGCAAGCTGGCTTTCCAACTTCGCGCCGCTCGCAGCGATCGCGCTTTGCAGCGCAGCTTACTTGCCAAAGAAATACAAATTCTCGGTGCCGCTGGTTACACTTTTTATTTCCGACGCGGTCATAAACTTTCGTTACGGCGCGCCGTTGCTCGACCCGCAGATTCTCCTGCGTTATTTCGCCCTCGCGTTGGTTGGGGGACTCGGAGTTCTGTTGCAAAATCGTGCTTCGCTCAGGACGCTCTTGCCGGCTTCGATTGTTGGCTCGACGATTTTTTATATGATAACGAACGCGTTCTCCTGGTTGAGCGATCCAGGTTACGCAAAAAATCTGGGAGGCCTTATTCAGGCGCTCACGATAGGCCTGCCTCAATACAGCGCGACGCCGAGCTGGATGTTTTTCCGTAACTCACTAATCAGCGATCTTCTATTCACGCTGCTCTTTGTTATCTCCATGAACTTCGGCCGCAGTGCTGAGAGCTCGCGTGCACGGGCCGCGCGGTTCCGTCCCGCCGCCGCGGGATAACCGCCATGCAGCCGGGGCAGCAGCGCGACGAAGTCGAGATGCTCGCGCTTATGTTGTTGATCCGGCGCTTTGAGGAACGCGCCAGTCAGCAATATCAAGCGCAGAAAATAGGCGGCTTTTGTCATCTTTACATTGGTCAGGAAGCCGTCGTAACAGGCGCCCTCGCGGCTGTGCGCGAAGACGATTACGTCATTACCGCTTATCGCGATCACGCTCACGCGCTCGCTCGCGGGACAAGTGCGGATGCCTGTATGGCAGAGCTTTTTGGAAAGGAGACCGGCTGCTCGCAGGGCCTGGGTGGCTCCATGCATTTTTTCAACCGGAAAAATCACATGTACGGCGGTCATGCTATTGTTGGCGCCCACGTTCCGCTGGCGGTGGGAATGGCTTTTGCCACCAAGTACCGGGACGAAGATCGGGTCACGCTTTGCTTCTTCGGTGACGGCGCGATCAATCAAGGAGCTTTCCACGAAGCTCTGAATCTCGCCGCGCTTTATAAATTGCCGATCATATTCATTTGCGAAAACAACCTCTTCGCCATGGGCACATCGGTAAAGAGATCGACATCGCTTAAACAAATCGTCGATCGGGCGGAGGGCTACGACATCCCGGGAGAAATTGTCGATGGAATGAACTTTCGCGAAGTGCGCGACAAGGTCGCCGAGATCGCCGAGTCCATTCGGAAGGAGCCCCACCCGGCCTTTTTGGAAGTGCGCACTTACCGGTATCGCGGCCACTCGATGTCGGATCCGGCAAGCTATCGAACCAAGGAGGAACTGGAAAAATATCGCTTGGACGATCCAATCACGCGTTTGCGTGCGCAGCTCACCCGCGAGGGGAAGTTAACCAACGAACAATTCGATCTGCTCGATAAACGCGCGAAGGAAACGGTGCTGGCTGCCGTAAAGTTTGCCGAGAAAAGCCCTGAACCGCGGCTCGACAAGCTTTACGATTATACTTACGCCGATGGAGCGAAGCCGTGAGGGAAATTACTTATCGCCAGGCACTCAACGAAGCGCTCGCGGAGGAGCTTGAGCGCGATCCGAACGTTTTTCTCATGGGCGAAGAGGTTGCCGAATACCAGGGCGCTTACAAAGTAAGCCACGATTTGCTTCAGCGCTTTGGGCCGCGGCGGATCATCGATACGCCAATTAGTGAGAACGGATTTGCCGGCCTGGGGGTGGGAGCGGCAATGGTCGGGCTGCGGCCGATAATCGAGTTCATGACGTTCAGTTTTTCGCTCGTTGCGTTCGATCAGGTTGTGAACAACGCCCCAAACATGTTCACGATGTCCGGCGGGCAATTCAATATTCCTATCACCTTCCGCGGCCCGAATGGGCCGGCGCATCAGCTCGGCGCCACTCATTCCCATGCAACGGAGAATTTTTACGCCAGCGTGCCGGGCCTCAAGGTTTGCACGCCGGCGACGCCGCGGGACGCAAAAGGATTGTTGAAAACCGCCGTGCGCGATAACAATCCGGTGCTCGTTTTAGAAGCAGAACTGCTGTACAGCTCAAAAGGAATGGTCGAACCGCCCGATGAGGAGCTGCTCATCCCACTCGGAAAAGCGGAGGTGAAACGCGAAGGCAGCGATGTTTCGATCATCTGTTACGCGCAAACTGTGCCGCTCGCGCTTAACGTGGCGGCCCAATTGGAAGAGGAAGATATCTCCGCGGAGATTGTCGATCTGCGTTCCATCAAGCCACTGGATGAGAGAGCAATTCTCGATTCGGTTGCAAAAACCCATCGCGTAGTGATCGCCGAGCAAGATCATCCGTTTTGCGGCGTCGGCGCAGAGGTCTGCTACCGGATTCAGAAAAACATTTTTGATGAGCTCGACGCGCCCATCATTCGCGTATCACAAGAAGATGTTCCAATGCCTTACAATGAGCGCCTCGAGAAGGCTGTGCTTCCGAATGCGGAGAAATTAATCGCGGCCGTGAAAAAGGTCTGCTACGCGTGATCCTCGCTTTTCGCTTCAACGCTTTAACTTTTCAACAAATCCCATGCCTGAAATCCAGATGCCAAAGCTCAGTGACACGATGACCGAGGGCACTCTTGTCGCGTGGAAGAAGAAGAAAGGCGACACCGTTTCAGCCGGCGAGGTGCTCGCGGAAATCGAGACCGACAAGGCGACGATGGAATGGGAATCGCCTGAGGACGGAACCCTCACGGAAATTTATGTCGAAGAAGGCGGCAAGGTGAATGTCGGCGACAAGATCGCGTTTATTGGCGGTGAAGGCGAGGAAGCGCCGAAGGAAGAAGAGGAAAAAGCGAAGGAAGAGAAAGAGGAAAAACCGGAAGCCGAAGAGGAGAAGGAAGAAGAAAAAGAAGCGAAGCCGAAAAAGGAAGCAGCAAAGAAAGAGCCGGAGAAAAAAGAAGAGAAACCAAAGAAAGAAGAAAAGCCGGAGGAGCCGAAGGCGGAAGAGAAAGAGGAACAAGAAACGGTGGCACGCAAAGCGGAAAAGAAAGCTGAAGCCGAAAAGCCCGCGCCGAAAGTTGAAAAGTCTGAAGAAGCGCGCGTGAAAGCGTCGCCGGTCGCGCGTCGAATCGCGGCCGAGCTCGGCGTCGATCTTGCCAGCGTAAAGGGAACCGGTCCGGAAGGCCGCGTGACGGAGACCGACGTGCGCGCCGCGGCAAAATCAAAACCCCCCACTCCAAAACCTTCCGCCTCAGTGGCCATTAAGACCGGTGAAAGCGCGCGTATTCAACTTTCCGGAATGCGCAAAATCATTGCGCAACGGTTGGTCGAAAGCCTCGGTCCGGTTCCCCATTTTTATCTCAACATCGACATCGACGCCGGGCCACTTATGGAAGCACGCGAGGAGTTGAAGTCCGCCGGGGAAGGCGCGGACGCTGCGAAAATCACGGTAAACGACTTCGTTTTGAAGGCGGCGGTGCAAGCGGCGGTGAAAATTCCGCGTGTTAACGCCTCCTTCGATGGCGACGCGATTGTGCAGTACGCTGATGTCGATCTTGGCATCGCGGTCGCGATTGAAGACGGGCTACTGACGCCAGTCATTCGGGCTGCCCAAAACAAATCGCTGCGTGAGATCAGCGAACTGGCCAAGAATTTGGCGCATCGCGCACGCAACAAGCGGATGAAGCCGGAAGAATTTCAAGGCGGCACATTCACCGTTTCGAATCTTGGTGGCATGGGCATCGACAGTTTTTCCGCTGTCATTAATCCGCCGCAAGGATTCATTCTCGCCATCGGCAGGATCACAAAAGTTCCGGTGATCGACGATTGCGACCAAATCGTTGTCGGCCATCGCATGTCGATCACGATGAGCTGCGACCATCGTGTCATCGACGGTGCTCTCGGTGCGGAATATCTGAAAGAACTCCGCCATCTGCTGGAAAATCCGGCGCTGCTCTTGGTCTGAGGCGACGCGTTGCTAGCCGGACGGGGGCGCAGTTTCCCATGTCATGAAATCGTCCAGCGCTTGGCGGGCTTTGTCCGCGACAAATTCGATAACGGTCGCGTCATCGACGAAGCCTAGAAACGGAGTTTTGTCTGGAATCAAATCGAATGGGTCGACCAAATAGTTGAGACCGGCTACGATCCATATAAGAGTATCATTCCTAACCTGCTGGTATTCACCGCGCTCGTACGCGCGGACCAGCCGCAGCATCGTCTGAAGATACGGCCAATTTTCCTTGAACGGATGCCTGGGGAGCGACGCCGCCTTTCTCGCGGCCTGTTCAAAAAGCGAGCGCAGACCGCCGGAACCGGCGAGACACAATTTTGCTTCGCTGAGCGCCCGGGCAAACGCCTCGCTACGCAGGGCCGGTTTCTGATAGGAAAGGTGCCTTTCGGCGCGCGATTTCGTTTTCGCTTTTCTCATCGCATGAGATGAAAGCATTTCGGTTCGCGGATGAGAAGCCGATTCTTGATTAAGGTTTTGTCGCCAGAATTAGCGGTGAAGGCCCCGGCGCCTGAAGCTTTCGCACTTTCTTGAAGCCCGCTTCTTGCAACCAGCCCTTGATTTCGTTGAAGCTGAAGGTGTCGCCTTTTTCGGTGTTGACCAGCATTTGCACGGCAAACATCAGTGACGGTAGGGGTTTCGTGCGATCGTCATCGACAAGCCATTCTGCAATGGCGATCGTGCCGCCGGATTTGAGCGCGCGAAAAGTTTTCTTGAGCAACTCGCGGCTGCGTTCTTCGCCTTCGCTATGCAAGATGTGGCCGAGCGTGGCGACGTCGTAGCCGCTACCAAAATTCGCGTCCAATATATCGCCCTCGACATAATTAAAGCGATCGCCTACGCCGAACTTTTGTGTGGTTCGTTTGGCTGTCGGAATCATTCCTGCCCAATCGACTGCGGTCACCCGCACCCGCGGCGATTTTTGGGCGAGCGCGATGCCCCAAATGCCTGAACCTGCGGCAAGATCGAGCACGCGAATTTCGTTCCTTGTCCTCGCCAACTTCAAATGATCGCCGAGCTTTTGCGCAGGCGGATAGCTCATCGGAATGATGTTCTCCACCAGCTGACTGAAGAATTCTGTGCCTTCGGCTTCTTGGTTCACGGCGACGGCCGGACGACCTTCGCGAACGATGTCGGACAATCGTAGCCATCGTGAGATGATCTGCGGTGCAATGGTTCCAAAAAATCCCGCGTGCGTGCCCGGTTTGTTGCTCAAAAGGAAGGCGGCGCTTTCTGGCGTTAGCGAATATTTTTCATTTCGATCTTTTTTCAGAAGATCGAGACCGACAAGCGCATTCATCAAAATCCGCAGAGCGCGCGCCGACGCGCCGGTTTGCCCTGCAACTTGCTCTGCAGTTTTTGCGCCGCCTTCCAAAGAATCGAAAACTTTGTTGCTCACACCCGCGCTGATGATCAGCGGCGGCGCGTAAGCGAAGCCAAGTTCCATCAAACGTTCGGGCGTGACCTGTTTTTTCCGGCGAGTTTTCTTAGGCATATCGGATTTGAGATTTCGGAGCTAAGATCGACAAATAAGATTGAGAATCAATTGTGACCAAGCATTCTTCTGACGTTCGGGCGCCGCGCCTTACCGCCTTCTGCAAAACACGCGAAGAAATGGAAGCGAGCGAACGCGCCGTGCTCGCGCCGTTTGCCGAAAAATCCGGTGACTCACGCGGTCGAGAATGCCCAGAACCAAGCCATGGGTATCGCACGGAATTTCAACGCGACAGGGCGCGGATCATTCATTCGCGCGCTTTTCGCCGGCTCGAATACAAAACGCAGGTTTTCCTGAACGGGACTGGCGATCACCTGCGCACACGCTTGACTCACTCGATCGAAGTTGCCTCGATTAGCCGGACAATCGCGCGCGCCTTGGGATTGAACGAGGACTTGGCGGAAGCAATTGCGCTCGCGCACGATTTGGGTCATTCGCCTTTTGGCCACTCAGGAGAAGAGATGCTCGCCGAATGTATGCGCGACCACGGTGGGTTCGATCATAACCGCCAGAGTCTGCGAGTCGTGGAGCTGCTCGAAAATCCTTATCCAAACTTTCCCGGCTTAAACCTGACATTTGAGGTGCGCGAAGGTCTGCGAAAACACCAGGTCATTTACGATCCACTCACATCTGGGGAGGAAAAATATTGCTGCCCATCATTGGAGGCACAGGTTGCGGATCTCGCGGACGAGATCACTTATTACAGCCACGATCTCGATGATGCGGTCGATTTTGAAATTTTAAGCGCGGCGCGATTGGAAGAAAACGAAATCTGGCGGCGGACCCATCACGCGGTGGTTTCTCGTTATCCTAATGCACGCGAACCCGATCTGCACAAGTTGATCATTCGCGAAATTATCGATATGCAGGTGCGCGATGTAATAATGACAAGCGCCCAATCGATTGCTGATGCCAGCGTGAAAAGCGCGGAGGAAGCGCGCCGGCAGCCGGTGGCGCTCATTCGCTACAGCGACGAATTATTCCAGGCGAACCGCGAGCTGCGAAAATTTTTATATCAAAATGTTTATTACCATCCGCGCGTCGCCGACGTGAACCGGCGCGCATGCGAGATGTTGCGGCGTGTTTTTGACGCGTACATCGCCAATCCAGAACTACTTGGCGAAGCGGCAGCGAGACGGATCAAGAACGAGGGATTGCACCGGACAGCATGCGATTACATTGCGGGAATGACGGATCGATATTTGATGGAGGAATACGAGCGAATTGTGACTCTGTAGCCGCTTCGCTGTGCGAAGCGTGGCGCTGACGTCTTTGAAACGCACGCGTCGCGCGTCTCACAGAGACGCGGCTACAGTCACGCTGCCGCACTGCCGTTTTCCTCCCGCAGATATTGAATGAGAAGCCGCAGCCGTCGATTCGTGGAAAGTTCTTCCATGATGCGCTGGCGGTGCAGCGGATCGCTCACGAAAGTTGAAGCAACCAGATCAGCAAGCATTTCCGGGTCGCTCAAATCGGAGAGATACCGATCCACTTTTGGTGGAAGCTGCCGCTGCCCATCCCCCTTAAGACTGGAATAGAGCTCCAGCACTTTGGCCGCGAGTGCTTCGGTTTCCACCGAGGAAGCGGAGTCGCTCTCAAGCGAATCAATGGTTGCAATTGGAAATGGCCTTTCCTGTTCGAAGTCCCTGAATCGTACCCGCTCCAATCCTTGCAGGATCAGGTTCGACGTGCCGTCGCCGCGTTCGACACAGGCGCGAATGAGACCGACGCCGGCGGTGTGAAAAAAATCGGCGGTCGATTGCCAGTCTGCGCAGCCCGGTTTAATCAATGCGACGCAAAACATGCGGTGATGGGCGAGGGCGTGTTTCAGCATCTGCCGGTAGCGGAGCTCGAAGATATAAAGCGGAAGCAGTGCGTGTGGAAAAAGCAAAGCGCCGGGCAAAGGCATGACTGGCAACTGCCCAGGCAAAATTATAGATGACGACATGATGTACAGGCTCCCTTGTAAAATATGCGCCTGGTGGAAAGAGCAAAACGCTCCAATATTAAAATGACGAAGTCCGAATGCCGAATGACGAATGAAACGCGAATGACGAAGTCAGAAGCAACATAACAAGGAGCGGTCGCTTTCCAGCCGCCGAGGGCGCTTAAGAAACCGCCCTTCCTTGATGTTTGCCGCGAAGCTCTTTCCACAGTGGGCCAAAGCCTTTTGGTTCGACCTTCGGATTTCGTCATTCCTTCGTCCTTCGTCCTTCGCGCTTCGTCATTCTCCGTCCAATTCCGAACGCGCGAAGTTGTTCGAGCGACATTTGGCCTTCGATGTCGCTCGCCGCGGCGACTGAGCCATAGACAAGAGCAGAGCCGCGATAAGCGAGCAGAACGCGCGAAATTGCGCCAAGTTTGCCGATTCCCATCGCGCTTACGGCAAGTCCGAGGTCTTTCTTTGTGACGAAGTCGAGCAATCGCGCGAGCTGCGCTGGCGTGTCGGTGCGCGTTGCCACTTTGAAAATATCTGCGCCCAGCGATTTCGCCCTGCGCGCTTTGACCTGCAAGGCGCCCAAGTCTGGTGTGGCTTTGAGATCATGAAACGAAATGATGCACCGCACATTTTTTTTGCGCGCTAATCTTAATAACGAATGGAGGGCAGCCGCCGAGCGTAATTCGACGTCGATCCACCAGGCATGGGGCAAAAACAGAGAGAGCAGATCGCGCCGCTGACGGAGGTTTAATTTATTTGCACCGCCTTCCTGCGGATGCCGTGCGGTCACGATAAGTGGTGCGCGCAGTCGCGACATTTTTTCTTCCAGCTCGTCCAATCCGGCGGCTGCCGGACCTACGAGATGATCCAGCCGCAGTTCAAACAAATCCGGCCGTTTTCGTATTCGAACGGCGTGATCCAGGTCCCCGCGCGACATGATTACGCCCACTACACGAGGTCGCGAGTGTTCGTTAGCGGAACTGGGTTTGGTTACAGAAGGTTCAACCACGAATGGACACGAATGAACACGAATGAAATATGAGCGAATGACGAAGCACGAATGACGAATGACGAATGAATGACAAAATGTCGAATGTCGAAAGGTCGCGGTGGCTAAAGTAAGTCATTCGGGATTCGACATTGATTCGTCATCCGTCATTCGGATTTCGTCATTTAATGCCTTTGTACATTCGTGTTCATTCGTGGTTAGGCTTTAGGAGCAGCGCGAAAGCATTCTCTCAACGTACTTGGCCAGAACATCGAACTCGAGATTCAGCAAATCGCCGGCTTTCGCGCGATCGAGATTGGTGTGGCGTTTCGTGTGAGGGATAATCCAGACGACGAAGCTTTTCGGAAGGACTTCAGCGACCGTGAGGCTGATGCCGTTCATTGCGATTGAACCTTTACTCACGACGTAATGTGCAAACTCAGCAGGTAGCTCAACTTCCAAGCGATGGTCACCTGCGCGCTCTTCAAAAGCCAAAATCGGCGAAGTGCAATCGATGTGACCCTGGACAAAATGTCCGCCAAGGCGCCCCTCTGCGGAGAGGGCGCGCTCGAGATTTACCGGAGCATCGGGCCGCAGTACTTTTAGATTGGTACGATCAATTGTTTCCTCGAGAAGATCGAAAGTGAGTTGATCGCCGCGCCACGAACCTAACGTGAGGCAACAGCCATTCACAGCCACGCTGTCGCCGGTGCGTATTTTTTTCGCGATCTGCGGCGCGGCAATTTGTAATTGGGCGCCGCGATCGCTGGCGCGCACGGCGATCACGCTGCCGACTTCTTCGATCAGGCCGGTGAACATGACGAATTATCTGTTAGATCAAATGAACCATTCTTGGCAAATCAACTCGTGAAGGCATTCGGAGTCGATAGCCCAGCGTCAATGAAATGACGAAGCACCCGCCTTCGCTGCGCTACGCCGCGGCAGGCCCGCTCCTCCGTTATCATTTTTTCTGAACGCGGAGCTTGATCTTGCCTGGGGAGCACAGCCTGTTCATCTCGGCAGCTTGCCGAGATGCATTGTCCATTCACGCGAAGACACCTCGCTAAGTGTTGCCGGCAAGCTGCCGGCAACTACAAGGGCGAGGAGCCTGTGCTCCCCAGAATGAGCCGACGTTTCGGCATTTGGATTTCGCCTGCCGCGCCGTAGCTACGCGAAGGCGGGTCATTCTTTGTCTTTTGTTCGCGCTGGCCGGGATCACCGATCCGGGCTACAACCTACGGCGTGGCCGTGTTCTCTGATACGATCGCGTTGACTGCCGATCCCGCCATCTTCGGCATCCCGGTCGATTTCATTTTGTTCGGGCTGACGCTGCTTGGGGTCGCAGTGTTCCATCAACATACCCTGCGCGTTGCCCTCGCCGGTCTGGTGAGTATCTCGATCTATAAGATTGCTTTCACTGGCTTTGATACAGGTGATGGCGTCACTGGTTTGGTCGCCCACGTCGAGCACGAGTGGGTCATCCTCGCCAATCTGCTTTGTCTGCTGATGGGCTTCGCGTTGTTATCGCGCCATTTCGAAAAAAGTCATGTGCCCGTGGCGTTGCCAAAGTACCTTCCCCATGACTGGAAGGGCGGTTTCATCTTATTGGTGATGGTGTGGGTTCTTTCCAGTTTTCTCGATAACATCGCCGCGGCGTTGATCGGCGGCGCGATGGCGAATCAACTCTTCCGCGCCAAAGTGCATATCGGGTATCTTGCCGCAATCGTTGCCGCATCCAATGCCGGTGGCTCCTGGAGTGTGATAGGCGATACGACGACCACGATGATGTGGATCGCGGGTGTCTCGCCGATCCAGGTATTCCATGCAATCAGCGCCTCGTCGGTGGCATTATTGGTTTTCGGGATCCCTGCCGCAATCAAACAACAAAGATACTCGCCCATTTTAGGAGACGTCCACGAATATCCGGGTGTCGATTGGATGCGGATCGGCATAGTCGGCCTGATTCTTGGGCTCGCCCTCGCCACCAACGTGATCGTAAATGTGAAGTTCACCGGACAAGGGGACCATTTCCCGTTTATCGGCGTGGCCGTGTGGGTGGCGATCGTCGTCTCCGCGGGAATGCGCCGACCAGACTGGGAAGTACTCCCGAGAGCCTTCCGAGGCTCGATCTTTCTGCTTTCACTAGTGTTAATTGCTTCGATGATGCCGGTGGAGAAATTGCCCTTGGCATCCTCGAGAACGACGCTGGGCCTGGGTTTTCTTTCCGCCGTGTTCGACAACATTCCGCTCACGGCGCTCGCGCTCGACCAGGGCGGCTACGACTGGGGCATGCTCGCCTATGCGGTGGGGTTCGGTGGCTCGATGATCTGGTTTGGGTCATCCGCGGGCGTTGCAATTTCCAGTATCTTCCCGGAAGCGCGCTCTGTGGGTCGATGGATCAAAGGCGGATGGTTTGTCGCCGTTGCCTACGTAACGGGATTCAGTGTGATGTTGATGGTGATCGGCTGGCATCCGGAGCCAAAGCGGCGCCCCAAACATGAGCTGCGCACACGTGATTCGCTAAAAAGTTACATCGGATTCAACGATTCAACGTTTAACGAACGGCATAAATGGGCTAACCGAAAACTCATTATCAATCACTGATCAGTTGGATTTGGCGGCATCCGTGAGATCCGTGGTTCTCTTGTAAAATCATCTTCCGCCTTCTTGATTCGTGTGAATTCGTGTCCACCTGTCCGCCGTAGCCCTCGGGCGAAGGTGGATTCGTGGTTGGCAGGACGCTCAAAAAACTTCAAAAAAAGCGAAAAAAAAGCTTGTCAGGCTTTTGAATCTTAAATAGACGGGAAGATGCGACGACAAGAAGGCCTTAACAGCCGTTCAAAAAAACTTCAAAAAAAGTGAAAAAAAAGCTTGTCATCGCTTCAGAGATTGGATAATTCCTGCGAAAACCTAACCAAACCAATGGAGAAACTAATGATAAAAAACGTGCTAACTAAATTCGGTCCGGCGGCTGCCGGATTAATTTTTGCATCAAACGCTTTTGCCCAAGCGCCGGCGCCGCCTCTGGCGCCTGCGGTGCCTCCGCCGCCTGGCCCGGCCGTGGAGGCGGTAGCCGAGCGAGTCATCGTTACCGGTTCGAATATTCCGACCGCGGCAGAGCAAGCCTCAATTCCGGTGACAACCTACACAGCCCAATGGCTCCAGAAAGCGGGCAGCAATACGCCGGTGGAAGGATTGCGTCAGCTTCCCACCTTTGTCGGAAACGCCGCCACGGAAAATGACTCCAATGGCGGCGATGGCACGGCCAACATCAACCTGCGCGGCATTGGCCCCGAAAACACGCTCGTCCTCATCAACGGCCGGCGCGCCAATTTGGGCAACGGTTTCCCGGACGTCAATCTTATCCCAATCAGCGCGATTCAGAAGGTTGACATCTTGAAGGACGGCGCCTCGGCCATTTACGGCTCCGACGCGGTCGCCGGGGTGGTCAATTTTGAGTTCTGGAATGACATACGTGACTACGGTCCGATATATGAAGGTGCCGAGTTCGAGGCCCGTTACGGAACTACCACTGACCACGACGCGAATGTGCGTCAGGCGTGGATTCGCGGCGGGGTCACAGGATTGGATGGCAAGGTCGCCATCTTTGCCTCGGCAGAATATTACAATCGCGCAGCCATTATGTCCCGCGACCGCGTGATGGCGACCACAGGAGACCTGTCCAGCAATACTACCGGCATCGAGGTTAATCCCAATATTGGTGTTACCGGATTGGGTCTCGGCGGCTTTAACAACAACAGCCCCACCTTTGCCGGCGCCCTGAACACCATCTCTGGTGGGGCTCTTGTTTTGATCGATCTGTCGAATAATGCGCCGACTCCGGCCAGTTACCGGCCATTTCTGGGAAGCGTCGATCCCGCCCGGCTCAACTTCCGCGCGTTTACGCCGGCGATTCCGGCGATGGAAAAGTCGCTCGAGTACGTGACCGGTCGATACAAGATATTTGGGGATGCTCTTCAGGTTTACGGAGACATGATGTACACGCATGAAAGACAGAACAACGGTCTGGCGGGGGCGCCGTTTGCCCTTTTCGCTGGGCCGGCGTCAGAAGGGGGGGACTCAGTAGAACTGTCGCCCTTCAACCCGTTTGGCAGCGATCTCTCTTTCGTGAGATATCGCCTCCAAGACGAATTGGGTCCCCGTCTAAGCACATTCGATAAAGATTACTGGCGTTGGGTGATCGCCGTGAAGGGTGACTTGGATTTCGCGGACAACCCTTTCATCAGCCATTTCGGGTATGACAGCGGCATTACTTACGAGCGTTTCGAGGAGGAAGAAATCGATAATGGCGATGCCGAGCGCACCCTCATAGTGGACCAAATGCTGGCCGGCGTTTTCGACCCGTTCGTCGGCCAGAACGCGCCCAAAGTCGGTGTAGCTCCGATCTATGTGGACGGGGTTCAGGTGGGGACGGCGCCTTATAATAACGTTGCTGGCGCAGAGGCGGCTGCCTATATCGGCCACTCATTTTTTAGAGACAAAACTTTTGAGTGGGACATTACGCTCAACGGGCATTTTTTCCCGAATCTGTGGAATGGCGGAGTCGACGTCGCTGGTGGTTATTCCCATCAGTGGCGGCAGGACCAGCAGATCGGCGATCCGGTGCAGGCGGCAGGCGATCAGCTCGGGTTCAACGCCGTGCCTAATGCCAAGTTCCAACAGGTGGTGGACTCCTATTTTGGTGAAATCAAAATCCCCTTCGTGACTTCAACGATGAACGTTCCGTTCGTCAACTACTTTGAAGTGGATTACGCCTACCGCTTCGAACACTTTACAGACCATGACCTGACGAATCCAAATCTTCCGATAACAACAAACACATCATTTCCCCATGCCACAAGTAAGTTCGATAACGGCGGTGACAATCGTGTGACGGTTGGTTGGCGGCCAATCCCCGATTTGCTGCTGCGCGGGACCTATGGAACATCGTTCCGGTCGCCAACTCCAGCCAATCTCTTTTTCCCGACGTTTCAGGACTTCCCGGTCGTCTTTGACCCGTGTGGAACTTGCCCTACAGCCGGCACGCTTCAGCCGCAAAAAGGCGTTTGGATTCGGGGAAACACTGCTCTCAAGCCGGAAGAGTCAACAAACTGGACAGCCGGCCTGGTGTATTCGCCCAAATTCGTGCCTGGCTTCACGCTAACGGCCGATTGGTATCAGATCTACAGCACGAATGTGATCGTGAATGGAGAAGACTTCTCCCAACTCCTGCTGACGCAGAACGTGATCGATCCGGATGGTTTTGGCAACGGTTCCGGAACCATCGAGGGCCCCGGAGGCACGGGCCTTGGGATAACCCGCGATTCCGCTGGAGGTCTGTTAGCAATCGATTCCGTGCCCGGCAACGCGGGTGTCCGTTTCGTTCAGGGATTGGATATCCAGGCCAATTACGAGCTGCCGACGACAAACTTCGGCAAATTTACGTTCACGCTTGGCTACAACCACTTCTTCACCTGGAAGATTTCGCCGGGCCCGGGCTTGCCCTTTAACGACTTCCTGGGCAACTATAACAACGGCACGCTTCCGCTGGCCCCGGGCGCCATTCCCTTTAACAAGGGCTTTGTGCGCTTGGAATGGGAATATAAACTTGGACCCGGGAATCTCGATTTCGTTGCCCAAGGCAATTACATCGGCGATTACGAAGATGATCCAAGCTTCATTAATGGTAACGTACTCCTAAGCTCACCGACGGAGGCACCGAGTTGGGCGCTGCATCGGCGCGTGACGGATTACGAGACGCTTGATCTGCAGGCGAGCTACGAGTTTGTCAGGCCGCCAATGGAAGCGCCTGTCCCTGGCTACTCCAAGGAGGGGAAGGACTTCAAGGGCGGCAAGCAGCCGGTAGAGGCTCCCGGCGTGGAAACCGGCTCGTTCTGGCAGCGGATGCTCTGGGGCACCAAGATCACCGCAGGCGTGGTGAATGCGTTTGACCGCCAACCACCGACCGTCCTGGGAGCGTTCAACGACAACTACGATACGTCGCTCTACTCGATCCGTGATCGTTTCTGGTACGTCGCCCTGAGTAAGAAATTCTAAACCAGAAATTGGCTTGCCGCGTATTACGCGGTTTGAATTGAGCGGGCCCCGAAACCTTTCGGGGCCCGCCTTTTTTGTTTTGGTAGGGCGCGCCAGTCCTCTGCGCGCCGCGAACGTTGGCACGTCAACCACACGGCGCGCACGACGCGACGCGCCCTACCTTTGCGCAGCTACCCGAGCAGCGAAGGCGGACCGTCGTTTGGTCGATAGATCCAGACCCAGTCTTCCGCCCGTTCACACAAGCCTTTACGGACGGGATTCATCAGGATGTAATTCGTCTTCTCGTCCACTTCGTGATGGTCGCGCAGGCGATGATCGAAGAAGTCGCGTTGCCAATCCACCCCGTGTTTTCCGGCCACATACTTCTTCCAGTTCTTAATCACCGTTGCCATTCCCGGCTCGCCCGGGAAGGCGAGGATGGAGTGCAAATGGTCCGGCATAAGCAGGCACAGCCGACAATGCCACGCGAGCTTCTCGTGATTGCGTGTTTTATTGCCGCCTACACGGCGTCGCCGATTTGGGTGCGGCACAACTGGTTTTTACGCCGGGGTACACAATTGATGGTGATGAAAAACCAACTGCCTTCAGCCACCCATTGCGGAATTGTGTGCGGGAGCTTTGTGCGGACGGGCAAATCCATGCGCGGAAGTTTAACGAAATCAGCGCAATCAATTAAACACGAAAGGTAGGGCGCGTCAGTCCCCTGCGCGTGTTCGGACGACGGCGCGCACGGAGTGACGCGCCCTACCCACGCAAAGCCAATCGTCGCGTTAAGGTCGGGCGGGCAGTCCTCTGCACGACGCGAACGTTGGCACGTCAACCACGCCGCGCCGCAACCGAACGTCTAACCGCGGATCGGCTGCTGCGGCGGCTGCCCGCGCCGTGCAATCCGTGGTTAAATTCTGGAAGGCGGTTCAACTCGGCAACGATTTAGCGCGGACATGTCCGCGCACTCCATAAACTTGTGCTGGCTTGCGGCGCAGGTTGCGGCAAATTCTGTTAAGCTTTTCTGTGAAATGCAATAACCAGTCGTGCGCACTTTCCTAAGCATTTTCTTGTGTTTCCAGCTTTTCGTCATTGCAACCCAGGCTGCCACCCTGGCTGGTCAACCGGTTCAAGGCGGCGCTACCGTGGAGATTCGCTTCCCGGTAGCGAAATCGTTTCAAGATATCGCAGCGCAAGGTGGTAATCCGCGGCCCGAAGTAGGCAGAGCGGTTTTAACCTTCCCCGTTGGCTTTGATCCGGCACGCAACTGGCCCATTCTTATTGTTACCTCGACAAGCGACTTTAACCGTACCAGCCCGATGGATGCCCAGTGGTACCGTGGGCCTGCGCTGGCAGGCGGATGGGTTCTCCTCGCTTCAGATGCGCTAATCAGACCTCGCCTTGATTCCACCCAGTGGCGCCTCGCGATACTGGCAGCAGCGCTTGAATCAATCCGCAGGGAATGGCCGCAGTCGGCCAAATGGCCGGTGGCATTCGCCGGCTTTTCCGGTGGAGCGAAGCGCAGTGCGGTGCTGGGGGCAATGCTGGCCAAGACCGGATCAGTCAAAATCTGCGGATTCTTTCTTAGCGGTACCAATGAGGATCGGCTGAGTGAAGCCTACAGAGACTACGGGCCTGGCGGAGATTTTCTCGAGATTCCCATCTGGCTGAGCAGTGGTCAGAGTGACAACATTGCCAAACCGCAGGATCACGACCGGGTGAAAGCTTCATTGGAGCGGACCGGATTTAAACGCGTGCGTCTGGAGCGCTTTTCCGGCGGCCATCAGGTCAAAAAGGAAGAAGTAGAGCGCGCTTTGCGTTGGTTCCGGGAGGTCGCGAAATTTTAAGACGATTCAAGCTTGATTTCCGCAAGCAGCCGTTTCACCAGTCAAAGCTTGCACCGTCAGATAAGCTGCATCCGCCAGCCCCGCCAGGGAAACGATCGCGACGACGATATAAAGGATCGTGCGAAATCGCGATACGGTCATTTCGCCTCGGAGGCAGAACTCTTTGCTTTCACCGCTTCATCGACCAGTCTGCGCACTCCCTCAGGGGTGCGATCATTCGGTCCCATTTCACGTTTGTCGACAAAGAGCGTCGGGGCAGTTGTGACTCCCAGTGACCTGGCGCGGGCTTGATCGGACTCGAAGCGCTCCCTGACTTTGTCGCTCTTCACGTCTTTTCTAAACCGATTGAGATCGAGTCGGAGCGTTTCCGCATAGGTATCAAACAGCATTCCCGCATCGGTAGCGCTGCTCCAAACGGGCTGTTCCCGGAACAACATGTCATGCATTTCCCAGTAGCGACCTTGCAGACCGGCCGCTTCGGCAGCCAAGGCGGCATCCCGAGCGAATTGATGCATCGGGAGCGGAAAATTGCGAAAGATCAAGCGCACACGCGGATGATACTCTTTTATCAACTGATCGAGAAACGTGGCGAGATTGGCGCAGGACGGGCACTCGAAATCACCGAATTCTTCCAACGTAACCGAAGCCTCCGGGTTGCCGCGAATGTGCATCGATTCGGCATCGCCTTCTCGAGAGACGCTCTTGTCTTCGGAGATGGTAAGCGGACGGGGCAGCTTTGCGCGATAGAGCATCGCTCCGCTCCCCAGCGTGGCGATCGCCGCCACGCCAATTATTAAAGGCAGATAGCGTTTCATAAATTGTCGAGAGCGCGAGAAGTTTCAGCGCAACAAATGAGTCGTCAAGTTGTTCTGAGAATGCTGATCCAGCGCCTGATTGTCAGGATAAGTGGCTGACCTTGGCCTAACAAGAGCTATCACTGGGAGCGATCACTTTGTAAAGGGTCTGTAGTCATGCGATCCCGTCTCCGTTGTGGGGGAATCCGAAATTAAAAATCATATAACTCGTGCAGATTGCGTTTCGACGCGTTGCCCAGACTTGCTTTTTTTCCCAATCTGATCTTTAATCACACGGCGATGGCGACGCAGCAAACATTTGCCTCGGCTGCAATCCCCCTTTCGGCAAGCGACCATAAGGCCACGATATCTGCATCGCGACCAAAGTCCCCATGGATTCTCGACCGATGGCGGGACCTGTTGTTTTTTGTCGGCACACCGGTGTTGCTGATTCCATTGTTTGCGATCATTCAGGCGCGGTGGAGCGCACAGGATATTTACCTTTTTGTTGCCGCCTTCGGCGCAATGGGCCATCACTTGCCCGGCATGATTCGCGCCTATGGCGACCGCGCGCTATTCGCTCGGTTCAGGACACGGTTTATTGTGGCGCCCATCGTTTTAGTGGCGGTGTCTGTCTGGGCTTCGCTTTATAATATCCAGGCAATACAGCTTCTCGCTCTGGTATGGGGAATCTGGCACGGCATGATGCAAACCTACGGGTTTGGCCGGATTTACGATGCGAAAGCGTCCGCTAGAGCGCCAGCGCGGGCGCGCGCGGACCTGGCGCTTTGCTTTGCCTGGTTCCTGGCAGCGGTGCTGCTCTCACCGATGCGCATGCGCACTCTTCTCGATGTTTATTACGAAAGTGGTGGATTGGTTATTCCCGCCGCCGCGATGGGGGCCCTTCGCGCCGCAGTCGTGCTGGGGCTTGGATTAGTGACGATCGTTTTCTTGTGGCGACAGTGGGCTGATTGGCAGGGTGGACGCGGGGCCAGCCCGGTGAAAATGGTGCTGCTCGCGACCAGCATCGCATTTTGGTGGTATTGCAACAACGGCGTCCAGAATATCCTGGTGGGAATCGCCCTCTTTGAGGTCTTTCACGACGTGCAATATCTCTCCATTGTTTGGATTTATAATCGCACCCGAGTGGAACGAGATGAAAGCATTCGCGGTTTTATGCGCTTCGTGTTTCGGCGCAGCGGTTCACTGATCGGTGTTTACGTGGGGTTGGTGCTGGCCTATGGATCGATCGCCTTCCTCCAATCGAGCGCCGTCGTGGAGTGGATTAGACACGGATTGATCGGCGTCGTCACGGCCTCAGCTTTACTCCATTTTTATTACGACGGGTTCATTTGGAAAGTTCGTGAAACCCAAACACGGTCAATGCTGGGGATCGATGGCGCCGGTGTGTCGGTCCCGACTCGCCGCGGACTGCCGGGTTGGGTCGGGCACAGTCTGCGTTGGGCCGCGTTGGCAATCCCTTTTGGCCTCTTCTGCGCTGCACAACTCGTCGGGCGGGCCGTCCCGCCGCTCGAGCGCTTCGCTAAAGTAGCTGAAGTGGTGCCGCAAGATGCCCAGGCACAATTGAACTACGGCAAGGCATTGCACGAGGCGGGACGCGTGGAGGACGCAATTCCCCGATACGAGAGCGCGATCAGGCTAAAGCCGGCACTGGCAGAGGCCGAGTTCTTCCTCGGTCTTGCCGAGAGCGATCTGGGGGAGCAGGAGCGCTCCATTGCACACTACGAGCGGGCGCTTTCGCTGGATCCCAAGAACGCGAAAGCCGAATGTAATGTCGCTGGGATCTTGGTCACCAAACATATGTACGATGAGGCGCGGCGCCGATACGAACATAGTCTCCAGCTCGATCCGACTTTGTTTCTGGCGCATAAGGAACTAGGGGATTTGCTCTGCCATGCGGGTGAGTTTGACGCGGCGATTGGCCATTACAACGAGGCGCTTCGGCTTCGCCCCAATTTCCCGGAAGCGAAGGATAATCTGGCCTTCGCGCATTCTCTCGCCGGTCACTGATTTGTTTGATGTTGAGGGTTGACGTTTGATGTTGGATGCTCCGCTCGCGAACCCCGAATGGTTTCGCGAGCGAGCGCTTTCGGAGTCAGTTGTCAAGTTGGGGGCCCGGAACGCGATCCTCCAGTTGACCCACGAACTCCAAGTAGCGTCTAATGGCCGCTGCCAGCAGCGCGCGCAGATCGCCCAGACTGTAGATAGATCGCTTCAATGCGGCCAGTTGGTAGCCGATACCCACCGGCGCGCTGAGCCACCTTGCGGTGGTGTCTATAGAATGTGACGTCGTTGGTCGTGCACTCGATCCGCAAGACCCGTTTTTGCTTATCTACATTTTTAATCGCCTGCCGGTTGAGGCTGTGTTTGATCCACATCCCCTCCACTCGCGTGTGAAAATCGCTTTGGACCGAGAAGCTCGCAAGCCGGCGAGGCGCCATTTGCAGCACGCGGGGCACTCGCACAAAGGCGGACAGGCAGCACGCTCTCCGGAACTTTTACGATGATTTGTATTTCACCGAGCAACCGTATGGCTTGGTCTGCGGATTCGAAACCGGTTTGCCGCCGAGCGATTCGTCCAGCGCTGCTTTAACGTAGTTGGTCGAGCTCGGAATATCGGCGGGATTCGGCGTGGCCTTGCTGTCGATCGCGCCTTCATAAACGATTTTTCCGTCGGGATTGATGATGACCATGTTCGGCGTGTTTTTCGCACCGTAGGCGCGGCCGACTTTGCCGTCCGTGTCGAGAAGCAACGCAGTCTGATGGGTCTTCCATGAGCTGGTCACTTTCTCTGCTTGCTCAGCCGATAGATTGCCTTCCGTCCCAGGCGCGTTGGAATCGATGGTCAGCCAGGCGACACCTTTGCTCGTAAATTCCTTTTGCAGATTCTGCATGTTGCCGCCGCCGTAATGTTTTTTTACGAACGGACATTCCGGATTGAACCATTCGAGCACGACGTATTTCCCTTTGTAATCCGCGAGCGAATGCGTTTTGCCCTTTGCGTCGGTAAGCGAGAACTCCGGCGCCGCACTGCCAACCTGAGGCGCATCCAACGCGAAAGCCGCTGTGGCTACCAATGAAGCTAAAATCGTGAGGATCGTTTTTGTATTCATAAATTTATTAGAAACGAAAGGGCTTAAGATGGTTCAATTTTCTTGAGAATGACATCTTGGCAAGGAACTGGAGAAATACAAATGCAGCCAATGACGAAGCTCGAATGACAAATGACAAAGAAATGACGAATGACGAAAAATGATAGGGCGCAACCGTAGCTTGCCCGCCGCGGCGGGGGCGCGCCGGGGATTGGGCCATGGGATGTTCCGGGATTCGCGAGCACTTCGCCATGCGTCCTGGGTCAGCTGCTGAACTTCGCGGCCAGGCTGCGAAGCCCAGCGAGGAAATTGCGATTCATTAGCTCGACCAACTGCGCTTCGTGTTCCGGGTCGATCTCAAATCTGGAGGACCACTCAACGTAAGAGCGATCGCCATCGGTAATTGGCAGCACGCGCAGCGTGGTGCAATGATTGCGAACCGGAACCGGGGAGCCGACGAATGTGTACGCATAGAAACGCTCCGGGTCTGAAAGCGCGACGAGGACTTCGCGAAACACCGCGCCGTCTGTCTGGGTCACAACACGGACACATCCAACGCGCGCCGGATCCCCGCCATCTTCGATCGGACTTGATTTCACGAATGGCAGCCAATCGGCAGCTGCGTCAAATCGCCGAATGATCCCCCAGACTTTCTCCGTCGGCGCATCCACAACGCTACTAACAAAGATCCGCGGCATTTACCCTAAAAAATTATTGCGAGGCGACCGCGCGCGACGCGGTTTCGAGTTTTTCCAGGACCATGCTTTTGGTGAGCAATTCAGGGAACACAATCGGGTCTCCCGATTTTCCCGGATAGAGGACGTAGAGCGGCACGCCTGGACGGCCGAATTGCTTCAATAACTTCGTGATCACAGGGTCGCCGTTGGTCCAATCGGCTTTCAATTTCACGATGGCATGACGCTGAAACGCCTCTCGCACCGCCTCGCTCTCGAGCACGTTGGCCTCGTTAAATTTGCAAGTGAGACACCAGGCAGCCGTGAAATCGACAAACACCGTATGACTCTGCCCCAGTTCAGTCTGCAACCGCGCGGGCGTGAATGGCTGCCAGCCGCCTCGGAGCTGTGAATCGGCTGAAGCAATGCTCGCCGACTGAAATTTCCCACCAATAAAATAAAGGCCACTTCCGAGGACGAGCACGAGCATGATTACCAGCACGACCGCTCGTTTCCGGGTCGATGCGGTGGGAACGATGAACGCGCCTTTCATCCAACAGGCGATTCCGATCATCAACAGAAAGCAGCTGGCCCAGATCGCGCCTTCAAGACCGCGTTGCGCGCCGAGCACGTAAAGAAGAAACAGCAGCGTAGCCAGCAGCAGAAATCCCATGAATTGCTTCAAGTGCACCATCCAGGGGCCGGGCTTTGGCAGAAAACGCAGCCAGGCTGGATGGGCGCAGAGCGCCAAGTAGGGCGCGCTCATGCCGGCGGCGATCGCGACGAACATCGATAAAATGATGAGCGGGGGCTGCGCGAACGCAAAGCCGAGCGCTGTCCCTAAAAAAGGCGCAGTGCAGGGCGTCGCAAGAATGGTTGCAAAAAGTCCCTGCACAAACGAGCCCGCGTCGCCTTCGAGCCCGCTCCAACCAAGCAATCCGCGGGTGAGGCTTTGCGGTAGCGCAATTTCGAAAACACCGAACAAATCGAGCGCAAAGACAAGGACCACGACGCTCAAGGCGAGAACGAAATAGGGGTTCGTGAACTGAAAACCGCCCCAGGTAATATCATGGCCGGCGGCTTTCAGCGCGATCAATAGTATCGCCAGACCAACGAACCAGGCAAAAATGCCTCCGGCAAAAGCAATCCCGCTGCGCAAAATTTTGCGCCGGCTTTGCCCCGCGTGTTGAATGAATCCGAAAATTTTGAGCGAGATAACCGGCAACACGCACGGCATCAAATTTAAGATGATTCCCCCGAGGAATCCGAGGAAGAGAAACGTAAGAAGGCCCCGCGCCGGAGGCGGCTTGGTGACTGATGCCACCGGCGTTTCAGTGACACGCCACGCGGCACGTTCGTTGTCATTTTCGCGCTGGCCAAAGACCACGAGGCCGTTGATGGAGGATGCGTCGCCAGTCTCAATCGGAAT
>QHOW01000152.1 GCA_003219435.1 Verrucomicrobiota bacterium
CAATTTTTACGACATCGGCGTCGCGGTCGGGACGGAGCGTGGACTCGTGGTGCCGATCGTGCGGGATGCGGACAAGAAAAGTTTCGCGGATTTGGAGCGGGACATCGCCGATTATGCCAGCAGAGCGCGCGATGGGAAACTGAAAATCGAAGATCTGCAAGGCGGCACGTTCACCATTACAAACGGAGGAGTGTACGGCTCGCTCTTCGCCACGCCAATTTTAAATCCGCCCCAAAGCGGTATTCTCGGCATGCACAAAATCATGCCGCGCCCGGTTGCGGTGAATGGCAAGGTGGAAGTCCGTCCGATGATGTATCTGGCGCTCAGTTACGATCATCGCGCCATCGACGGCAAGGAAGCAGTCACGTTCCTCATCAAAGTAAAAGAATGCATCGAGGATCCAAAAAATCTGCCGCTCGATTTTTAGAACAAAAAGCGGCAGAACACCGCCGCACTCCAAGACGCAAGCGCATAATGCGCGCTTAACGTGACGGCCACGTTTTGGGCTGCGGCGGTGCTCCGCCGCTTGGATTCTCGACAATTGCCCGTCTTCGCTCGGAATGACAAAATGGACATATGGAAAACTTTGATGTTGTAATTATCGGTTCGGGACCGGGCGGTTACATCGCTGCGATCCGCTCCGGGCAGCTCGGTCTGAAAACGGCCATTGTCGAGAAAGACAAGGAACTCGGCGGCACATGTTTGAACGTAGGCTGCATTCCGAGCAAAGCGCTGCTCACTTCAAGCGATCATGTCACGTTCGCAAAAAAGGAAGCCGCCAAGCACGGCATCGTGATCGAGAACGTGCAGGTCGATCTTCCGAAGATGCAGCAACGCAAAGACAAGGTCGTGAAAATGCTCACCGGTGGCGTCCGCGCGCTCATGAAGACGAACAAGGTAACAACTTTTGAGGGGATCGGCACCATTAGTGCCCCAGGAAAAGTTTCGATTAAATCATCGAAAGGCGAGACGCAGTAGATTGAAACAAAGAACATCGTGATCGCCACTGGCAGCGCGGCAGTCGAGCTGCCGTTTGCGAGCTTACCTTCACCGAGGCGCCAAGGAAACTCCTCGTCATTGGGGCGGGCGCGATTGGGCTGGAACTTGGTTCGGTTTGGAATCGCCTCGGCTCCGAAGTGACCATGCTGGAATTTTTGCCGCGCATCGCCATCGGCTTCGATCTCGAGCTCTCCAATCTGCTCCAGCGTTCGCTCACGGCTCAGGGAATCACGTTTCATCTCGAAACAAAGGTGAGCGCGGTCAAGATCGACAATGGTCGCGCGACGGCCACCGCAACAAAGGGCGGCGAAGAGCTAAAGTTCGAAGCCGACAAGGTGCTCGTCTCGGTCGGACGCCGGCCGTTCTCTGAAGGTCTTGGCGCAGAGAAAGTCGGAGTCCAGTTCGACGAGCGAAAACGGATCAAAGTGGATAAAAATTTCCGCACGAATATTGAAGGCATTTATGCGATCGGCGATGTGATCGCCGGGCCGATGCTGGCGCACAAGGCCGAAGATGAAGGGATCGCTTGCGTGGAGATCATCGCGGGCAAGTCCGGACATGTGAACTACGACGCAATTGCAGGCGTCATTTACACAAATCCTGAGCTGGCCGGCGTCGGTCTCACCGAAGATCAGGCGAAAGAGAAAGGCCTTGATGTCCGCATCGGCAAATTTCCATTCCGCGCGAATGGGCGCGCGCTGGCGAATGAGGATCCCGAAGGAGTGGTTAAATTCGTGGCCGACGCGAAGAACGATCGCATTCTCGGCGCACATATTTTGCAACACGCCGCTTCCGAATTAATCGCTGAAGCGGTCTCCGTGATTGAGTTTGGCGGCAGCTCGGAAGACCTCGGCCGCACCTGTCACTCGCATCCGACTTTGAGCGAAGCAGTCAAAGAAGCGGCGCTCAACGTTGAAAAGCGCGCCCTGCACATCGTAAACCGCTGATCTCTATCCGGCGTCGCTGACTCGAGTGCCGTGTGATTAGGAAATCATGTTGAACTCGCCGCTTCGCGTCGGCGAATCACGAACAGAGTCACCAACGCAGACAGGGCGCAAATGATAGCACCGAGTGCGAGCGCGAAAGGTGTACCCAGCCAATGCGCGAGGGCGCCGGCTTCGAGGCTGCCAAGCGGAATCATCGCCCCGAATATTAGTGACCACACTCCCATGACACGGCCACGCATTTCATCCGGCACAATCGTTTGCAATACAGTGTTCGAGGTCGAGAAAAACAGAAGCATTCCGAAGCCGGCGAAGAGAAGGAATACGAGCGCGAGATAGAAATTTCGGGTCAAAGAAAACGCGAACAGTGCAATCGAAAATAACCAGACGCCGCCAAGTGCAAGTCGTCGCGGTGTGAATAAATGTCCGTATGTCGCAACAACGAGCGCTCCGATGAACGCACCAGTACCACTTGCCGACATCAGCACCCCGTACCCGTTCGCGCCACGACCAAGCACATCCCGCGCAAAGGCCGGCATGAGCACGGCGTAGGACCAACCGAAGACGCCTACTGCGAGAAATAGCAATAGAATCGTGCGCACGCGCTGATGTTTCATTGAATAAGCGATGCCGTTCCAGGCATGCTCGCCGGCAGAGACGGCGTGAACGTGACGCTCGACCCGTGGCAACCGCATCATCAACAAGCCAGCGATCACTGCGACAAACGTCACGCCGTTCAGGAAAAAACAGGTGGCAACACCGACTGCGCCAATCAGCAGACCCGCAACCGATGGACCGACAACGCGCGCGCCATTCACGATGGAGCTGTTGAGCGAGATCGCATTTAGCAAATCTTCGCGGCTTGTCATTTCTACTGTGAAAGCCTGACGCGCGGGCATGTCGAAGCCCATCGCCACGCCATTCAATGCTGCGATGACGATAATGAATGACGGAGTGGCGAAGCCCGCCCACGCTCCAATTGCGAGTAAGAATGCGCAGGTCATCTGCGCGGTCTGCGTCGTGATGAGGATGGAACGTTTTGGATAACGATCGGCCAGCGATCCGCCCCAGATTGAAAACAACATCATCGGCGCAGATCCGACGGCGGCGACGGCGCCCAGCAGCAACTTCGAGTTCGTGATCTGATATACGTACCAACTCATCGCCGTCTGCTGCATCCATGTGCCAATGAGCGAAACGAGTTGTCCCCAGAAAAAGAGTCGATAATTGCGATGCCGCAGCGCTCGGAATGTGTGCCGCCAGGTGACTCCGCCCACTGGCATGCGACGCGGCCGACCGCTGATGTCTTCCGGTACGCGTGCTGTTTCGGTGGTTGCCACGTATTCAGATTCGCTCTGCAGCGTCGCTCCGGCAAAGCGAATGCTGCGCGATTATCTAGTAAGAGCATCCATTCGTGTCATGCTAAATTCGCAATCGTGGAAACCACCGCGGCCATCCTGTTGCGCAAACGAGCCTTCAGCGACACTAGCCTGATCGTCTCGTGGTGTACCGAATCGCTCGGCTGCATCCAAACCGTGGCCAAGGGAGCCCGCCGTGCCAAAAGTCCGTTTGCCGGCAAGCTGGATTTATTTTTCGAAGCTGAAATCCAAATCGCGCGCAGCCGAAAATCGAGTCTGCACACCCTAACTGAAGTCGTGCTGAGAAATCCGTTCGCCGGAATTCGTCAGAGCTATTTGCGCACGCAAACCGCCGCTTACTTCATCGAGCTGATTGAGATTTGCACCGAGCGCGACCATCATGAACCCGAGTTATTTTCGCTCCTGCGACGCGCGTTCGGTTACCTCGATGCAAACGATCCCGCTCTACGCGCCGTCTCGCATTTCGAGACCGAGCTGGCGCGCATCGCCGGCGTGCACGACGCAAAGACGTTCAAGAGCGATCCCGCCTTTGCGCTTGGCAATCTGTTTGGGAAATTACCGTTGTCGCGCACGCCACTTTTGAAGACACTCGTGCCGCGCAACAACGAAAAGAAATGAAACCAGACATGCAATGCATCCGACTCAACGGCATCGCTTTGATTTTCGCGGCGTTCATTCAGAGCGTCGCCGCAAATGAAACCTATCAATTCGATCAAGGACGTTCCACGATCGGATTCCGGGTGCATCAATTTCTGGGCACGACCAATGGCAAGTTCACTCAGTTTTCCGGCAACATCGACCTTGATCGCCAGAACCCCGAGCGCTCGTCCGTCTCGGCCCGGATTCAGGTGAGCAGCATCGACACGCGAATAAAGAAGCGGGACGATCACCTTCGCAGCCCTGAGTTTTTCAACGTCGCAAAGTTTCCGGAGCTCACGTTCAAAAGCCGCACCGTGAAGCAAACCGGCCCGCAAAGCGGCGACATTACAGGCGATCTTACCATGCATGGCGTAACAAAGCCGACCACGTTGCATGTGAAGCTGGCCACTCCTTTGACTGGCGAAGCTGCCTTGGAACGAACCCGTTGGGAAGTTACGACTGAACCTCTCAAACGTCGCGATTTCGGATTAATGTTTGGCAGCGCGACCGAAGCCGTATCAGGCATTAGCCAGGACGTTGCGATCAAGATCGATATCGAAGCTGTGAAATCGCGCTGAGAGTGCTCTGTATTCGAGCGCCAGATGGAAATTGTTCCCCTCGGAGATTCGGCTTTGATCGTCCGCGTGCGCGACCGATTCGACGACGCGCCTGACCAAACGTTAACCGAAGTCCTCCGCACATTTCGTCGTTTGCAACACGCTGCGATTCCTGGCGTAATCGAACTCGCGCCTGCCTACACGACGGTTGCAGTTTTCTTCGATCCATTGGTGGTTGCGAACGCCGCGCCCAACCCAGATGAAGACTTCAATTGGTTGACGGAGCGAGTTCGCGAAGTTGTAGCCGCGGGCGCTGACCGCGGTAGACGTGTCAGAAGTGCAAGGAGCGATGCACGCTTAGTTGAAATTCCTGTTTGCTACGATCCGGAGTTTGCTCTCGATCTGGACGATGTTGCCTCACAAGCGAAGCTGACCCCAACGAAAGTTGTGGATCTGCACAGCAGGGCCGAGTATCGCGTTAGCTGTATCGGATTCGTTCCCGGGTTTCCATTTCTGGCAGGTCTTCCGAATGAATTGGCGACGCCGAGACGGGCCACGCCGCGAAAAGAAATTCCTCCCGGATCCGTAGCGATCGGCGGCGCGCAAACCGGAATTTATCCGTTGCGCTCGCCCGGCGGGTGGAATGTAATCGGCCGTACGCCATCGCGACTGTTCGATCCGGAAAAAAGTCCGCCTGCCTTCTTGCGCGCAGGAGATCGCGTGCGTTTTCGTGCCATTACGCGTGAGGAATTTGAAGCGCTGCAGTGAATTCCAAAGAGTACTATGCGTAGTGACGCAGTTGTAGCGGTGTTTGTGACAAACGCCGAAGCAGCAAACAGGCGCTCACCGCGGCGAGCGCCTCTACAACTTCGTTCAAGATGACAGAGCGATGAAGCAGGTGACCATTCGGCGCGCCGGTATTTTAACGACTGTCCAGGACTTAGGACGGATAGGCTGCCGCCAATTTGGTGTTTCGTTAGGCGGCGCGCTAGATGCCTTCGCCTTGCGGGTTGCAAATCTGCTCGTCGGCAATGAGGAATCGGCAGCCGGACTTGAAATCACTCTGGGCGGTCTGCAACTGCGTTTCGCCGATGACCGAATTGTCGGCTGGTGCGGCGGTGAATTTGATGTGCGCGTTGGATCGACATCGTTGCCCGCGGGCCATGTGGCAGGCATGAGTGCAGGCGAGGAACTGAAGTTTAATCATCCAAAAATAGGATGTCGGTGTTGGCTCGCAATTTCTGGCGGGATCGATGTACCCAAAATTCTGGGGAGTCGTTCGACCGATCTGCGAGCAGGCTTCGGCGGGTTCGAAGGTCGCGCTTTGCGTGATGGCGATGCTATTCGGCTTGGCGCGCGACCGGGGTCATTCGCCTTCGCTAAAGCTACGGCGGACAAGCAAACGGCGGCTACAAGGATCTCCTCCTGGAGCGCGCCTGAACCTTGGTCACAGACGGCGAGCGCTAATCCCACCCTGCGGGTTGGCCGGGGCGCTGATCGGGACCGTTTTCAACGCTTTACAGATGAGGCGTTCGTCGTCTCGCCCGATTCAGATCGAATGGGTGTACGCCTCGCGGGTCCTGAATTGCGCCCTACCAATCACTCCGAGCTTATTTCCGAAGCAGTCGCGCCCGGCACGATCCAGGTGCCCTCCAGCGGAATGCCGATTTTACTTTTGGGAGATTGCCAAACGATCGGCGGTTATCCGAAACTTGCGCACGTGATCACAGTCGATCTTCCCATCGCGGCGCAGCTGCGCGCCG
>QHOW01000153.1 GCA_003219435.1 Verrucomicrobiota bacterium
ATGGTCGTTTCTCTACGCTCAATTGCCATGCTTGTCATCCCGAGCGAAGCGACGGACCTCCCGCAACGTGCCGTTTCACACAAGCAAAATTTGAGTAACGCATCACCGAATGTGAGGTCCTTCGCTGTCTGCGCGGCTCACGATGATCATTGGAAAACAAGTCGATTGGCGTTTCACGTATATGTTTAGCGCAAGAGGCGCTATTTCACTTTCAGCCTGGGGGCATCGCCCCAGGAATTCGATTGCCTCGTAAACGAGCGCTGAAAGCGCGATTCATCCCGCTTTGTACTTGGCACGGCAGTGAATCGCGCTTTCAGCGCTGATGTTTGGGTTTCCATGAATCTGGGGCGTTGCCCCAGGCTCGATATTGAATGCTGCGCGCTTTGGCGCTAAACACGGACCGTTTCACAGAAATGCCCTACAAATCGATTTTTGAAAGCAACCCTAGCGCCCGCGCACTTCGAGTTGCTTTCGCAAAATCCAATGGAGCAGTGCGAGCAATCCCAACGTCGATCCAATCAGGACAGTCGTGTTAAAGACAAATGCGCCGATTTTTATCCCAAAATACGTTTTTTGCGCACCGAAGAAAACATTGGGCCGATTACCGCGGCGATAATCGCTTTGCTCCATCTCGGCATTTGAGATCAGATCAGACACCTTTTGGTTGACGTAAATCTGCTCGGCTGTGACCGGACCATTTGCGTTTTGGAAGAGTGAGCGATCGAACTTCCGTTTCCCGGCGAGGACAGGGTCGACTAGTTTGAGATAATGGCCGATCTCTTTCGCCGAACGTCCTTCGAGACCCGATAGCAATGCCAAAACCTCCTTCAAATCATCAAGACGCTTGCCTTGCTCAGGCGCGTTCGCTTCGTGCGCGAGTCTTTGAATTTCGTCGCTGGCTCGATCCTGCCGGCGTGTGAGCGGATTGAGCTTGGCTTGCGCGAGAATGATCTCTTCGTACGACCAACGCATGGCGATAAATTGACAAACAAATGGCACCTCCAGCTTGCTCTCCATCTTCTTGCTTTGGTCGGTGCTCGGATGTTCGGAGAACCAATGGGAGAGCGTATAAACAAAAGCGAGGTTCCGGTTCATGTCCTCATACTTGATGAGGGCGCCGCCCATAATGATCTGCGGAATCAGAACGAGCGGGACGATATTGGCCGCCGTTTTCGGATCGGCAACGAGCGAAGAAATGAGCAGACCGAGCGACACACCGCCCATCGCCGTCATGAGCATGATTCCAAGGTAAAGCCAGAACATGCCGCGGATTTGCAGGACGTAATTCCCGATCAGGACAAAAAGCACGCATTGAACGAGGGCAAATACACCGAGGGTGATCGTCTTTGAGAAAATGTAATACGACAGGCGAACGTTGAGATTGCGTTCTCGTTGCAGCACGGCGCGGTCGCGAATGATGTCGTCGGCGCTGTTGGTCAGCCCGAGAAACATCGCGACGATCAGGCCAAGGAACAAAAATGTCGGGATGTGATAAGCGGACGCAAAATCGTATTTCCCGCTCTCTGAGTAGCGCAGAATCGTAGCGATGAGCAATGCCAGCACGGGCGAGACGCCGATGGTGATGATGAGGTTGGCGCGGTTGCGCAGTTTGCTTATGAATGCGCGACGCAACAACGTGCGGAATTGCGTCCATTCGTCGTGCCAGCGAATCGGGAGGCGTTTCTTTTCGGCGGGCGCCGCAGGTAACGGCGCGACCGGCTCCTTGCGCAAGGAAACTTGTTTGACGTCCTGGATTAATCGGAAGGCTTCGTACTTGTCGCGCCAGAATTCCGGCGAATAACGGCGCGCTGCGACCAACTGGCCACGACTGTTTTCCTCGTAAATGATGTCACCGCTTAGATCGCGCAGCGGTGTCTCCAGGACGTCAAAAATGAACTCGGGACGAGTCGTTCCACAAGAGGGACAGGCGCCCAGCTCGGCGCCAAACTGATGCTGGTGCTCCGCTTCAGCAAAATAGCGAAGCATGTCCGAGGGGGTGCCGAAAAACACGAGCCGGCCTCCTTTGTCGAGGAGGATCGCTTTATGGAACATCTGGAAGAGTTTGGAGCTGGGCTGGTGAATGGTGACAATAATGATCTTGTTGTGCGCCATTCCGCGGATGATCTCCATGACATGCTCGGAGTCCTTCGAGGAGAGGCCGGAAGTCGGCTCATCGAAAAGGTAAACGTCCGACATGCCTATCATATCGAGGCCAATGTTGAGGCGTTTACGCTCGCCACCGCTTAAAGTTTTCCTTTCCGGACTGCCGACAACGGCATCCCGGCGTTCGCCGAGGCCGAGCTCAATCAGTTTTGCCTCCAGGCGCCGGGTGCGATCGCGTCGCGACAGGTGCGGCGCACGGATCGCCGCCGCAAACTGGAGGTTCTCGCCGATAGTGAGATGCTCGTCGAAAGCGTCTTGCTGCGGCATGTAACTGACGTAGCGCTTGAGAGCGTCAAGGTTAGGATAAAGCGATTGTCCGTTTAGGATCACTTCGCCATGAGTCGGCCGGAGTTGCCCGGCCAGCACCTTTAAGAGTGTGCTCTTTCCCGAACCACTTGCACCCATCACGCAAACGAGCTCGCCCCGGCTGATACTAAAAGAAATTCCATCAAGCCCGACTTCCCCTTTGCCAAATCGATGCGTGACCTCGTTCACGTCGAGCGTGCGAATGATGTTGCGCTCTTCTTCGATGATTCGTTCCGAGAAATTGCACCGCAGAAATTGTCCCACGTCGATCCGAATGGTATCCCCGTCCTTGAGCGGCGCGGTCGTGCGCACGGGAGTATCGCCCACCAGAATAGGGCGATCCGCCTCAATTACCTCCAGGAGGCCTACCCGCTGGTCGTAATCGCAAAAAATCTTCAGCAGCACGTCGCCGCTCGTGCCGGGGGAAAGCAGAATATCGTCGGCTTCAAGCCGGCTGGGCTGGTTGGAGACCAAATATTCGGATTTAGAGGCCTTTAATTGAAACCGGCCGCCCAACGCACGAGCCCGCCGGCGCAGATCGCTTAAATCCATCTCGCTGTCGTTATGGAAGATGATTTTGTCCTCCAAGGCTGCCTCCACCTTGGTGCCGGCCTTCAATTTCACTCCATTGAGCTCGGCATCGACATCGCGTAACGCCTTCACGCGCACCTTTAACCCGAAAGTAATACGGAGCGAGCTTTCGCGCGTCCGCGACCGCTCCAGTTCCACTTCATCGGCGTCCTTGTTTACACGGATGAAAATCTGCGGAAGCGAGACGTTCTTCTTCGCATTAAAATATTGCGCGAGCTCTTGATAGCTGAGCACCTGATCGCCAACCAGGATGCGCTGGCCGGGATAAATTCGGCAGAACCCGCCACGCACCAGTGGTCTTCCGCGCACCGACACGTTCTGGCCGCTATGATTTTTCAGCAAAATCAGATCGTGGTAACGAAACGCCATCAAACGATCGTTGTCGGTCAGGTTTTTGACCGTCACATCTGCCTTGCCGTCTGGTCCGAAAGAGAGCGATTCGAGCGGGGACGCGCCGTGCTGGTAGATCGAAGGGTCCGAATCCTCCGAGGCATTGAGTTGGTAAACGATGTCGATCGCCTGCGCGGCCATGCCGAGCTGTGACATGAACGAATAGAAGGCAACGACCTGCTCCTGTTTTAAACCGGCCTGCGAGATCAGATCGTAAAGCTGAACGCCGAGCATGATCTTGCGCTCCGTACTCAACTGCGCGCTGAGCTTTTGCGCCATGGCGGCGAGGTCCTGCTGCTCATAAAGTGCCTGCCGAAACAACTGTCGCAGCTCCGAGTAAACCGCCTCCGGATAATCGTAACGCAGAAAACCGAGGCTCGAGTCGATCTCTTCCTCGAGCAACACACCATCCGCCTTGGTGAAACTCGCCAGCACTTGAATCAGCAGGGGCAGCAGGTTTGGCCCTTCCGAAACACTGCGAGGCTTGCGCAAAGCCCGGCGCACCCAGCGGCGTCCGGTCCGTCGCACCCGATAGGCGAGCGGAGTCACCCGCTGGACGGCCCGGTCGATCTTGTCTGCTACCGATGAAGCCAATTCTGTCATTTGTATGTTTCGATCAAAATTTTACCGAAATCGACGAGCGACGCAATGTGCGGCTACGATACGTAAACGATGAGCCGCCCCGCCATTTTGCAATGCCAAATTGTTCATGGTAACCTTTTTCCGTAGTTAGATTCTATTTCGATTATGCCAAAAGCCGATCGTAACTCTCAAAAAGAGAATAAATCCCGCGGCAATGAACCTAATTTCAATTGGCGCGGCATCATCCTGCTCGCGATCGGCTTTGGATGCATTGCCCTCGCGATGCTGTATTTCCGCGGAGGGATGCAGCCCTTGGAAGACGTGCCTTATAACCGCTTTCTCGAGCTGCTGGAGAACAAGCAGATCGTCAACGACAAGACCTATCCCCTGGTCCTTGTCGTCGAGGATGGCCGAACGACACAAACCCTGCGCGGGGCTTATATTCGTCCGGGAGTAGGGCCAACGTCCGCCCAGCCCGTCCCGTTTCGAACCACGGTCTATTTAACTTTTACTAATAATCTGCAGGAAAAACTCGCAGCAGCGGGCATTCAACCGGCGATCAAAACCGAATCAAACGTGCTTGCGCAAACCGTGGTTGGGTTCCTCCCTATCGCCCTGTTCCTGCTCGTGCTTTATTTTCTGTTTCGCCAGCAAATCCGCATGGCCGGGAAAGGCGCCCTCAATTTCGGCAAATCGAAAGCGCGCATGCTTGCCCGGGACAAGAACAAAATCACGTTTCGCGATGTCGCCGGCGTCGAGGAGGCAAAGGATGAAGTCCAGGAACTGGTCGAGTTCCTGCGCGATCCGAAAAAATTTCAGAAACTCGGCGGCCGCATTCCCAAGGGCGTTCTCCTGGTCGGCCCGCCCGGCACCGGCAAGACACTT
>QHOW01000158.1 GCA_003219435.1 Verrucomicrobiota bacterium
CGCGGTAAGCGTCGCCGAGGAGGGCGTACTGCTTTACAACGGGATGAATTTCTCCTGTGCCGACTGAGCGCAGCAAACTGTCGCCGACCGAATGCCATTGACCGTTTGGCTCAAGCGGAGGCACAGCGAGGATGTAGGCCATCTCCGACAATCTCTCGTAGCGTTGAATCAGGACCACCACTTCGTCCAGTTTCGCCCTGTCAAAATCTTCTCCCGCCGCGCGCTGACTCGCCGCTCTTCCCGCAGCCGGGATGCTGTTCTCGAATGCTTCCAGTTCGGACGCGAAATTTTCTGCGCCTTCCGGTTGCACACTATTTTTCAGGCGCTGATATAACGACAGAGCGTTGCGCAGGTTCAGGATCGCGTTCTGGTAGGCGGAGCGTTGTACCGATTCCAGCTTTTCCGATTGTGCGCCCTGTTCATCGATTTGTTTCAAGAACGGCGAGAACTCGATAAAGCTAAAATATTTCCGGTCGCTTTGTTCCCAGCCGAACAAGCCGAGAACTTCGGCGTTTTGCACGAGAAACACCGGATATTGATCAGCGGCAGATGCGTTAAAAAGAACATCGGTAAGCCATTGCATCGCACTAAGACGTCCGCCGCCTTCGAGCCGCAGTTCCTGTTTGCCGTGAACGATCAGCAGCGAATTGCGCGCAACGGTATCGAGAGGCTTCACGCGTCCACCGACCAGAACCGGAATTTTGCCGAACTTCGTGAGATCGACATCGTCCTTGGCGACCTTGTGCGGCAACCAGTTCGCTCCGATCCAGCTCACAGCAAAAAGCAAAACGAGTCCGGGCAAAAAACGTTTCATGCCAGCGCCGCCTTTCGTTTTCTGGAGAATCCAACCAGATGGTAACCGAATTGCACGAGCAGTCCGGCAGCGACAATCACGCAGGCGACATAAGGCGCGATGAAGCTCGGGTTGTGCACGACCTGCAAAATAGTAGCCGAGTCATCCTTCTGGAATCCAGCCTGATAATATGTCTCTCCGCGATAACGCAGGGGATGATTCATGTAAATCAAGACGTCGCGGTTCACAGCGCGCTCCGGATCGATCAGCGTAACCCGGCTGGAAAAATCCTTTGGAATGTCAGTGCCAGCGTACTTTTCATGGGTGAATTTCTGCAGGGTGACGCTGTATGGCTTGTAGTAACGCGCCGGACGCAGAGCGATCATCCATGTGCGGCCGCCGCAGGAAAATGTCTGGGGCGCGCCCAGCGCATCAGAAACCAGCCATGTGCCTAATGAGCCACCGTCCTTCGGCAGAATTTCAATCGCCGCGCTCGTAACGTCACGCTCGTCAACACCGGTTGCGCGCGGAGCGGGTTGGACTGCAATCATCGCGCCAGGCCCTTGATTTGCAATCGGGCGCGCGCCGTCTTCCGCTTCACTTAGCATTTTCAGGCGCGAATTCTGATAAAAATTCCTGACGACAATCCGGAACGGCAAACTCCAGTAGTCAATCGTCCGGTCATGTCGCAGCACGGTGTCGGGAATCGCAGTCACCTGATCTAAATCGCTACCGGTAACGTCGATCACAGCCAACTCCATCCCGCGCCCATCCTCGGAATAATTTTTCGTCTCGCCGCCGGCAAGCTGCATATGGCTCTCGACCGCGAACAGATCGGTGAACAGCCCGCCAGCCAGCATGATGATGAGGCCAGCATGCGTCAGATGAATGCCGAGTTTTCGCCAGGCCAAACGAAAACGCTTCAGATGCGCAGCGATAAGGTTAACAAGCAACACCGCGCCGATGAGATGCCCGCCGGGAAAAACAGGAATTTTGAAACCGCGACTTTCCGGCGGCCACCAAACAAACAAGCTCTGGAAATAACGCTGCTGCGCTTCGTGAATGCCGAGATGAACCTGAGCGAGGGTGCCCGCGAAGATGAGCACCATCGCTGCGGCAAGACAGATGATTGTCAGCTTCAGCGATGTAAAGAGATCAACCAGTCGGTGCCACATTTAGATTAGGAACTAAACTCAATCGAACGAAGGAAGTCGAAGAATTTCGGCTTCTCGCGCTCAATCAGGGGCCCCGGGCCGCTCATTTTGAAGAACCAGCTTCGCCCCGTGCGTCGTGTCCAGGCGGCGATGACTCGCGAATCACCGCCAGCCATATCGACCGTCGAAAAATTCGCGCTCCCCGCATTCATCGGAACAATCTTGGTCGTAATTTCTTTATCGTCGAGAGGCGCCAGGCCGACTTGCCGTCGCCAACGATTCACGTTATCGGCGTTGCCGCCCCCTTCGCCGGGAAAAGTGACAATGGAGATGTCGATCTTCGCGTCATCTTCTCCCGATACGCTAAAACTGGCATAGCGCATCGATGATGGTGGAACCTCTGTCCAACCTTCAGGTGTTTTCCATTTGATCTGCGGTGCACTTGAATCCTGCGGCGCGACCGGCATCGCTGCCATTGATGGTGATTTGTTTTCTGTTTGCGCGGCGCAAATGGCTGCGACCCATTTGATGAAGTCGGGTTTCTGCGCTTCGGCTAGGTCTGCGTTGCCCCGCATTTTGAAAAACAACGTCGAAGCGCTGCCTGGGACAATCGCCGCCACGATTCTCCCGTCCTTCGCCGGGTCGGCGTCCTTCGGTAGCCCGGCGAGATCGACAATGGTCACTTCGCCAATAGACGTGGTGAGCCGTTGTGTGATTTCCGCAAGTTTTTCCGCCGTGATCGGTGGTTGGCCAAGCTGCTCGAGCCACCGATTTACGTTCTCGAGCACGTTTCCGGCGGCGGGGCCAAGGCTTACGAGCGAAATATCTGCGACCGCACCGTTTTCGCCTTTGACGAGAAAACTTGCCTGACGCATTTGCGAAAGCGGCTGTGGTTCCCAGTTTGGTGGTGTGCTCACGCTCGTGGAGGCGGCAGCGGCCATGCCAGCCGGACGTGCGGGCGAAGCGGCGTTGGTCGGCATCGCGTTTTGTTGCGCGGGCGCGGATTCTTCGAGCGGCGCCTTCGAAATCCGATAGACCTTGATCTCGGACTTCTTATCGCAGCCCGCAATCAGCACCACGAGCAAACCGAAATAAACGACATACCCCTTCATCCGATTATTTCTGAATACCGCCAGTATGACATTCGCTGCAGGAAAACTCTGAATACTCCGCATCAATATGCACGAAATCATGCCCTTTGGCATTGATCTGATTAAGCGCTTCGCCGCTCCCTTGGGCGAGAATGAGATGACAGGATCTGCAGTCACTCGCTTTGATCGACATCTTCCCGTCGGCTGCAACATGTTTGCCATCGTGGCAACGGAAACATCCGTTCCAATTTTTATGTCCGACGAAGTCGGGATGTGTTCGCCAATCGGCTTTTACTTCGGGAAAAAAGTTTTCTCGATAGATGGCCTGCGCTTCATTGATAATCGGATTCGCCTGCCGAGGATCGGGATAAGCCTCGCGCAGGGCCGCCGTCGTAGCCGGGCGCATCGGTCAAGCGGCGCACATCGGAGCCGTCCGCGTTCATACTTGCGTGCCCAGACCGGCGATTGTGAGGTCCCTCGCTCCGCTCGGAATGACAGATGGGAAGCTACAACCGCACCAGATCGACCAGGAACTGGCACCAAAGATAAATCATGCCGCGCCAGGAATATTTTACGTCGCCTGCCGCAGTCTGCTTAAGCACACCCTTGTCGATGTTGTGCGCGATTTGATCGCGGAGGTCGTTTTCCATTTCCGTTTGAATTCGCTCTTCATCAAACGCATCAATCATGTCCACATTTACCCCGTTCCGGCGCAGAAAATCGCGGTGGCTTTGATGAAGCTGCCAGAATGATTGATCCGGCCGCTGGCGATTAATGCGGAACCGGGGAGTGACCTTTAAACCGTAGGAAAGCGGATAATTCCACGTCGTCCAGGTGGTGCCGTCCTTTGCCCGCGACGAAATTCGCAAATAATAAAACGAAAGATCATGCTGTTCGTTCAGGCAGATGGCGGCCTGTGTGCGGTCCTCCTCCTTGTAAAACAGGCGGAAAAACTGGCGGTAATCCTCCCAGTCCCATCCAGCGTCACCGACATGCGCGAACCCTTCGTCCTCGATCTCGCGCGTGATCTCTCTTAGCGCGGGGAAAATATCCGAAGACGGCGGACTTTTTGGCCGGAGCTGTTTTTCCTTCGGCAGCCGAAGTGCGCGAATCCGGGTGAGAA
Organism: Verrucomicrobiota bacterium; assembly: GCA_003219435.1. GTDB lineage: Bacteria > Verrucomicrobiota > Verrucomicrobiia > Chthoniobacterales > UBA10450 > Udaeobacter. The sequence continues at coordinate 4,162 of QHOW01000158.1, forward strand.
TTTCCAGCCACGGCAAAAAGAGCCAGCTCACCGCAGCAGCAATACCCAGCACCCAGCTGCTGGTAATAAAATAAACGGCGAGGAAAGTGGCGATGAGAATTCCCAGCGCGCCCGCTTTCTGCGAATACGAATTTTGAAAACTGCGCAGGGCGATGCTGAGGACCCCCACGCCGAGCGTTAGAAAAAAGCCAAAAAGCATTAGGGATTGATCTGGTGCTCGTTCAGAAATTTCTCGAGCTGATCGGTATCGAAATTGGCCAGCACCCTGTCGCCCGCCACAAAAGTTGGAACATAAGTCTGCTCCGACAGCCTTTTCATCTCCGCGTATGCTTGCCGATCTCTGCCCACATCAATGATATTGAACCGATACCCTTTCTGGGTGAGATACTCCTTTGCGTCAATGCACCACGAACACCATTCGCGACTGTAAAGCTTCAATTCCACAGCGACTGCCGGAATAAACAGAAGTGCAATGCGCCGTCAATAGAGATGCGTCCCATAAGTCTCATGCGTCATATGCGCTCAACGCCTCAATAGGACTTTGCCCAGACGACGCGCCGTGTGCTCGGTTCTCCTGTGAAAATGCAGCGGCCAGGTTCGGATGTTTCATTGATCGGAATGACGCGAATGGTGACTTTGAGGTCATTCTTGATTTGTTCCTCGACTTCGCGCGAGCCGTTCCAGTGCGCGATGCCGAAGCCGCCGTGGATTTCTGGTTTGTCGGAATCTTTCGGCGTAAAGAAATCGTAGAATTCCTCTTTGGAATCGATTATGCGTGTGTTCTCATCCCGGAATTTTTTGGCCCGCTCAAACAGAGTATTCTGGATCGACATGAGAAATTCCGGCGCCCGGGATACGAACTCTTCCACTGGCATCGACTCCTTCGTCTTCACCGGTTGATCGCGCCGGCTGTCTTCGAGTGATTTTTTTTCGAGATCGCGTGGTCCGATTACGACGCGCAATGGCACGCCTTTCTTGATCCACTCCCAATTCTTAACGCCGCCGCCGAGATCGCGGCGATCGACTTCCACTTCGATCGGCAGGTCAACGTACCGCCTCGCGCGCAACTCTTTCGCGAGTTTATCGCACGCC
>QHOW01000159.1 GCA_003219435.1 Verrucomicrobiota bacterium
CAGCCACGGGATCATGACAAAGATGCCCCATAATCCGAGAATTACGCTTGGAATCGCGGCCAGCATTTCAATCAAAGAAACGAGTGGCTGCCGAATCCAGAGTGGCGCAAGCTCGGTCAAATAAACCGCAGTCGCGATGCTCAGTGGAACGGCAATGAGCAAAGCAATCAGGGAAGAAACCAGCGTTCCGTAAATAAACGGGAGCGCGCCGAATTGCTCCGCAACCGGGTCCCAAGTGGATGTAGTGAGGAAATGGAATCCAAATTTTTGGATAGCCAGCGAAGATCCGCGCCAAAGCTGCCCGCCAGTCAAAATGACCAGCACCACCACCGCCAGCGCCATCGTCAGGGTGAGCCACTCGAACGCCTTGTCCCCAAAGCGCGAGGGCGGCGCCATCGCGCGCGCTGCAGATCGCGGATCATCAGGTGCCCCGAAAGCTTTCGGGGCGGGAGGTGCGGCAATCTCCATGCCTGCTTATATTACAGTTTGATCTCGTCGATCCGTTTCAGCACACGTTGCTGAAGATTTTCTGGCAGGGGCGCATAATCGAGATCCTTGGCCATTTTCTCACCGTCTTTCGCGGCCCATTTCAGAAACTCAACGAGCTTCTTTCCCTTGGTCACATCCTTTTGCTGCTCGTAAACGAGCAACCACGTCGCGCCGCAAATCGGATACGCGTCTTTGCCCGGCGCGTTTGTTATGGAGAAACGGAAGTCATCCGGGATATCGGCCGTCGCCAATGCGGCGGTGGTTGATTCGATGCTCGGTTTCACAAATTCGCCGGCCGCGTTTTTAACCTCGGCATACGGCATCTTGTTTTGCTCTGCGTAGATCAGTTCCACGTAACCTAGCGCGCCTGGGGTTTGCTTGATTTGTCCGGCCACGCCTTCATTCCCTTTGCCGCCGATTCCGGTCGGCCAGTTTACAGAGGTATTTGTTCCTACCTTGCTCTTCCATTCCGAGCTCACCTTGCTCAGGTAGTCTGTCCAAATGTAGGTTGTCCCGCTGCCATCGGATCGGTGAACGACTACGATCTCCTGATCGGGCAACGTGACTCCAGGGTTCAGCGCCTTGATCTTTGGGTCATTCCATTTTTTTATTTGACCTAGAAAAATTCCTGCAATCGTGTCCGCGTCGAACTTTAACGCCGGATTCCCAGAGAGATTGTAGGCAACCACATCCGCGCCCGCGACCGTTGGAATGTGTAAGAGTTTGCCCGGCGCCTTCGCCAGATTGTCGTCACTCATTGGGCCATCCGATGCGCCGAAATCGACCGTCTGAGCGAGGATTTGTTTTTGGCCTCCACCGGATCCAATCGATTGATAGTTAAATCGGACAGAAGGATCGACCTTCGCGTATTCATCGAACCACTTGGAGTAGATCGGATAGGGGAACGTCGCGCCTGCGCCGTTAATCATCATCTGTGCTGAGGCGGTCGCACTTACTCCGGTTAAGAGCGCGATCGCTAAAATTTTGCGGCCAAATTTGAGAGATTTCATAGTCCTTAGCCTGCCGCAGCGCGCGGCGAAGCGTCAAAAATTTTAATGTTACTTTTGTGTGACAGGAACGGAATGACGAAACCCGAATGTCGAAGGAATGACGAGCGACTCCGTCACATGAGCACTAAATCGGTTAGCTATTTGATCCGCTTCAACGCTCTAACGCTTCAACGATTCAATGGGCAAAGCCACCGGCAAGATCACGCGAATGGTGGTTCCTTTGCCAAGCTCGCTTTCAGCTTCCACGCGGCCGCCGTGGAGTTGCGTGATGTGCTTCACAATCGCCAAGCCGAGGCCGGTACCGTGAATGCTGTCGCGGGTGCGCGCTTTATCTGCGCGGTAGAAGCGCTCGAAAATACGCGGCAAATCTTCTTTGCTGATGCCGACGCCGTCGTCGCTCACGCTCAGCGCGATTTCATCGTCGCGCTGTCGAGTGATCAGCCGGATCTCGCCATGTTCACGCGAGTATTTCACGGCGTTATCGAGCAAATTATAGAGGGCTTCCTGAAGCCGTGCCCGGTCAGCGCGAATCGTGGGCAAACCCGGCGGAAGATCGACAATTAGATTAAGCTGCTTGTTTGCGAGCTTCTTTTCCCAATCGCGAATCACTTCTTCGAAAAAGCTCGAGAGATCCACGTTTCCCAATTGCAGATTGGGATTGCCCGATTCCAGTTGCGCAAGGGTAAGCAAATCTTCGGCGAGCAAGTCGAGGCGCTTGGAATGGCGCTCCATCACTCCAAGAATTCGGGAGAGTTCCTCGCGCGACGTTTCCGGATTATCCAGCAACGTCTCGATGTACCCGCGCAAGATCGACAATGGCGTGCGCAATTCATGCGAGACGTTGGCGACGAAGTCCCGCCTGACCTGATCCATCTTCCTGAGCTCAGTGATGTCGTGAAACAAAACGAGCGCACCGGTCATCTCGCCCGCCTCGTTCCTTGTCGCGACGGCGTGGAGCTCGATTTGTGAACCGTCCAGAAGCAACTCGGTGCGCACTGCGCCGCCGCCACCGAAAGCATCGGCAATCACTCGATCGAGCGTAGCATGGCGAACAATCTCCAACAGAGGCGTCCCCACCGAAATTTCCGGAAGCGCGAAAAGTTTTCGAAACGGCTCGTTAATCAAAACGACATGCCGGTTAGAATCGACGACCAGCAACGCGTCCTGCATCGCAGAAAAAATGGTCTGCATCCCGGATTCGCGCTTTGCAATCTGCTTATCAAGCTGCCTCAGATCGTTAAGAATCTTTTCCAGCCGTAAGCCGATACGCCGAGCTGGAGCGCTGCCGTTGACCAAAAATGTGCGCGGTCGCTCGCCGCGCCAGACTTGGGTGACCAGCTCTTCCACTTGCCACCACGGCGCAATCCATTTTCGCCACGTGATCAAGGCAAGGGCGATTGTCGATGCGACAATCGCTAAGAGCAGCAGCCAAGTCATCCCCGATAATCTTCCCGCAGCCGATAACCGAAACCGCGGACGGTTTCAATCGCGTCACCGGCTTTGCCGAGTTTTTCGCGCAAGCGGCGCACGTGTGTGTCCACCGTGCGGGTGTCGATCACGCTTTCGTAGCCCCAAACTTCGTTAAGCAACCGATCGCGATCCTGCACGCGGCCGCGGCGTTGCATCAATGTCCGCAGCAGTTTGAACTCGAGGCTGGTGAGATGCACCTGTTTGCCGCTAACGCGAACCTCATGGCGCGCCGGATCAATCGAGATCGGGCCGGCCTTCAGACTCTCGCCCGTCGTTTCGCCGCGCCGCAAAATTGCCCGAATTCGCAACGCGACTTCGCGCGGGCTGAATGGCTTCGTCACGTAATCGTCGGCGCCGAATTCGAGACCGACAATGCGATCAACCTCTTCCGCCTTCGCCGTTAACATCAAAATCGGAATGTGATACGTCGCCGGGTCGCTCTTCAAAATTTTACAGACTTCGAGTCCCGACATTTTTGGCAGCATCAGATCAAGAATGATGAAATCGGGTCCGTTGTCCCGCGCCTTCTGCAGGCCGCTCGCGCCGTCGGCGGCGGTCGAAACCCTGAAACCCACCTTCCGCAAATTCAGCGTGAGAAGGTCGGCAACGTCGCTCTCATCTTCGATGATCAGGATTTTCTTGCCAGAGCCAATCTCCATGGAACAGCAAATCAACTCGCCCGCGCCTTAAATTGCAATACTTAGGCGCCGATTCCTAGAAGTGCTTCGGCCCTTTGTGGAAAAAATTTGCCGAATCGTTACTTTGCCGCCACGCGTCTGTAACAATCGGCTTCTAGTTTCGTCCTTGATCGATTGGGCAACTGCTTGCGGGCGGCTGTGCCTCTCGACCCAACTATTAAGACCAAGGAGAAACTAAATGATCACAAAAAACTTCGGTTTACGGGCAGCAGGCGCGAGTCTGGCTGCAGTTATTTCACTGGCCGCGCAGCCGCTTGGCGCACAGACGCCCTCCGAATCCGAACGGCTCCAAAAACTCGAACGCGCGGTCGAGCTGCTAGAGAAGCGCAACGCCGAGCTGGAAGCGGAAATCAGCGGCTTGAAAGAGAGGACCGCGTTCGCGCCCGAGTTCGGCCCGGGGGCGAAAACCAAAGTTACATACGACGGAAAAACGTATGTCGAAAAAGCCGTCGTAGAAGAGAAACCGCCAGTTTATGTCCAGCAGCGGGGACCAGAGTTGAAGCTCGTGCTGGGCGGATTTATTCAGGCGAATTTTGAGGATGGTGACGTTTCTGCGTTCGAAGGCCGTTTTGGTGAGACTGCGTTGAAAGATCGGTTCCGCCTGCGCCGGGCACGCATCAATCTGACCGGCGATTTCGCGGAGCAATTCGATTTCAAGATCGAAGGCGACTTTGGTCAGAGCGATGGACTTAACTCGAGCCGCACCGCATTTTCAGCTACGGACATCTTCGTCAATTGGCATCAATATCCCGAGGCGCAGATCAAAGTCGGTCAATGGAAAGCGCCGTTCGGTCTGGAACAGATTACACCCGACACTACCCTCTACCTTATTGAGCGCAGTCTGCCCACCGGCGCGCTCACACCAGAGCGGCAGCTCGGTGTTCAGCTTTGGGGAAAGCCGTTCACGCACGTTTGGCCTGAGCAGAAGGATCTGCTGACCTATTACGCCGGAATCTTCAACGGGAACGGACGCAATATCACTAATAACGACAACAATGAGTTCATGTATGTCGGCCGACTGGAGCTGCAGCCGTTTAAAGGCAAAATTTTCGGTCAGGAGTCCTTTCTCAAGCTGGGAGGCGACTTGCTGAACAGCCGCGATGCGGCGGGCACAAATATCTCTCCAGCGTTAAACCTTCTGGTGAACGACGATGGTTCGCTCTCGCCTTTTACGCTGGCGACAGCGGACGAGCGGACGGCATGGAGTGTGGATGCATGGCTTAAGCTGGGTCCATTTGATCTGATTGGTGAATATCTCGAAGAGTATGTTAACGGGCGTACCGTCAACGGTGTGCCAGGCATGCCTGACTTCACAACCAACGGGTACTACATAACTGCGGGTTACTTCCTCATCCCGAAGAAGCTTCAACTGGCGATGCGCTGGGAGGATTTAAACCCGGGCCAAAAAGGGAACGACGGTATTCGCTCCATCACTGGTGGCCTGAATTACTACATTCACGGCGACGACCTGAAGGTAATGGTCAATTACATTCACACCTGGTCGGATTTCCGCGAAACGAATCCTCAGTTTGGCGACGACCAGTTCAATGAAGTCATCGCCCGCATGCAGCTGATGTTTTGAACCGCCAATTTCAATCTCATTAAGCACAACGCAGTTAGGTTGGCGAAAGCCCGCCGGGAAAGCGCCGGCGGGCTTTTCGCTCAATAATAACCGCGCGAGAGGTCTGATTTTTTTAAGCACACAATGTCGATCTTAACCGCCCCTCGATTTTCCATCGAGCGACCGTTTGCGGGGGAATCAGATTCCATTCGTCGCGTGCGGGCAGCGTGGATCTCGGATGTGCATCTGGGCACGCGTGGAGCGAACGCGGGCGCGCTACTCGATTTCCTGCGGGAGTACGAATTCGAAACGCTCTATGTGGTGGGCGACCTGATCGACATCTGGCAGTTGCGGCGCGGAATTTACTGGCCGCAACAGCATAACGATGTCATCCAAAAGATTCTTAGGAAGTCGCGCAAAGGCACACGGACCGTTTACATCCCGGGCAACCACGACGACTTGCTCTCCAAGTTTTACGGCGCCTACGGCCGCATCACCGTGCAAAAGCATGCCATACATCGTCTGGCGGATGGCCGCCGCATGCTCGTAATCCATGGACATGAACTCGATACGGTCGTGCAAAACGTGAAGTGGCTCGCCTTTGCAGGCGATATTGGCTACCAGTTCCTGCTCTCGCTCAATCCAGCGATCAATTTCGTGCGCCGCCGGTTCGGCCTCGGTTACTGGTCGCTCAACGCCTACGCGAAAAAACGAGTCAAGGACGCGGTCAGCTTCATCGGCCGGTTCGAGGAAGAAGTCATTCGGTACGCGAAGAAGTTTTCAGTCGGCCGTTCTCTGCGGTCACATCCACAGCGCCGCCATCCGGCAATTCGGGGCCGTTACTTATTATAACTGCGGCGATTGGGTCGAAAGCTGTTCCGCGCTGGTCGAACGCCAGGATGGCGTCGTAGAGATAATAAACTTCCATCCATTCTCTGCTGCGCGTGCGGTTCTCAACCGGCCGACGGCGCTGACGCCGGCTTCCATATCGAGCAGATGAAGAAAAAGAAGCGACCAAAAAAGCAGCGAGAAAGCTCTCCCGTGACCATGCTTGCGGGAGAACTGGCCATCCTTCGGCGCGACTTGCGGGCGACGATTCGAGCGTATGCAGCGCGGCTCGAAATCGACCTGGCGGAAAGCGTGGCGGCCGTTTCCTCGAAAAGAGCAGAATCGTTGTCGCGGGAGCAACTGCACGATATTCGCGACCTCACGATCATGGTGAAGCGCAAACTGAAACCCGAAAAAGGCCGTCGCAAAGATCTGCGCAAGATTGATTCGCTCATCCACGACCTGCACTCGATCACTCATCCCGCTGAATCCCGTAATAGCTCTAAATGAAGAGACCTTTCCGCGCTCGGTAACCGCATGGGCGTTTATGTTTGCTGTTTTTGGGCGGATTTGTATCCGTAGCCTCGAGCATAATCGCAGCGTGGCGCCGGTGCGCGACGTCTTGACAAAATTTGGCGTTGTCACTGGATCGTCACGCGCTTTTGACAATTCGTAACCTGACCCGGCGCGCTTCCCGGTTTATCCAAGGCTCACCTATGAGCGTAATTACAGTGAAGAGAACCGTGATCAGACGGAGACCGAACAAGAGGCCGGCAACGCGCCGTTCATTCCGTGAATTGAGCCGGAGTTATTTCGCGAGCGAAAAGAGTTTGGAGTTTGTCATCGAAGCCCTGCTTTTTGCGACAATGATGGCGATTTCGGCATGGCCGATCGTAGCCGCCATCGATGCCCTGAACCAATTCCTCCAGCGCACGCCGAGTTAACGTGCGCACCTACCGTTCGGCAACGGTTCGCTCTGGCTCGCTGGAGCGCTTTTCTCCTCCGGGCTGCCAGGCGCGCTCCTGCCAGAAAGCCTCCAACGCAGTTCGGGTCCCGTAGAAAATATTGCGTTCCGCCCTGACGATGTTGGCCACGCTCTTCGGATAACCAGAACCCGGCAGACGGCATTTACCATCACCGGTGTACTGCCAAAGATGCCAGTTACTCCATGGCGCGGTCGCCTGCGGCCGAGCACCATAGTTTGCAAGCCATAACCAGCAATTCGACAGCACGCGCTTGTACGCTGGACTGACGGTTGGGCTATTCAAAACCTGCCGCAGGCGATATTCACCGGAATAGATCCCAGGATACTTCCCGGTGCGTTCGCGAATTCGCTCGACGAACGCGACCGCTTGATCGACACGCATCGTGCCGCCCGGATAGTGACCATTCTTTTCGAAATCAAGCACGAGCAAAACGCCAGCCGGTCGCGACAGCGGGTCAGCTTGCGCCCAGGCACTGGAGACAACGCTCAGGAAATGATCGGCCTGCCGGATAGGATCTGTCCCATTCGCATAGTGATAGGCGCCCCAGAGCAACCCGGCCCGGGTCGCCGCCTGCTGTCTCAAGGCGTAGTGCGCATCGCGCGTGTACGGCGGGTAACTGGCTTCATGAATCACGCCGATAATGCCTTCGGACTTCATCCCGGGAAAATCGACCCGCATTCTGTCGTAGTGCGATAAGTTCACCACGGCATTAGTGGCAAGAGCTGAGACCGGCAACGCCAGGAGCAACAGCGGAATGCGAGTGAGGAACAATTTCATCTGAACAAGTGAAGGCTGCTTGCCGTGAACGTCGAAACGAAAGTCGGCATCTCAACGAAATGCAAATGAAAAATCAGGCGAAGGATTTCGACTTGGGGATTTTGTTCAAAGATCCAGCGCGTAGCGCAGTTCTCGGGCGAATTTAAAACCTGCAAGTCGCGGCGAATCGGGATCAACATTTTTTGCGAGCGCCAGCACCTGAAAACTGCAACCGAGCATTTCCGGATGCAGCAGCATTTGCAGCTCGCGCTTCATCTTGGGCGAGGTGCCGATTTCTGGTAGGGGCGATTGACCCCAATCGCCCCTGCCTGGCTCGGAAATGAGTCCCGTGAGGAAGTGATGTTGGTCGGTGAATCCGGCAACGCGCAAGCCGTTTGCCTGCGCGCGCTGGGCGATGCGCGTCCAATCCACGTGCATCGTGATGTCGGCGTGACCGATTTGCTCGAAGGGCGAATCGAGATGTCGATGTCGCGCGCGAACTTGAACGTTTCCTTGAAATTCATCGCCCACATGCCCGTAATCGAATGCGATGACGTAGCCACGTCGCAATTTCGACACGACATTGTCGATCCAATCGAGCGCCGGTTGATTGAAAGCGTTGTTTTCCCTTGACGGCTTGGAAGCCGTCGCCCCCTGGGGGAGTGACCTCTCGACAAACACAAACCCGTCGCCCTCCAGATCGACAAGTTTTTCGATGGCTCCGCGGATCAAGCGCGCTGGCATCGCGTCCAGCAGTTCGTTGGAAAAATGGACGCCGGCGAATGGTTGAAGCGAATCGCGCCATTCAATCTTGTCGCCAAATGATTTCAGGGTCCGCGATTGTCGCTCCTGCAAGATCGGAAATGGCTCGATGATTCGGTAGCGTAAAGAGGCGAAGAATTCCGGCGCGTGTTTTTGGGTAGATTGGAGAACGTCGCGCGCAAACTGCCCATCCTGCGCTCCCTGCTCGACGATCACGAAATTGTCAATCTTGCCGAGCTGCTCCCAGATCTCGGCAAATTGCGCCGCCAGCAATTGCCCAAACAGCGGACCGACGCTTACATTCGTGAAGTAATCGCCGTGCCGGCCAATCGTGCACCGGCCCGAAGAATAATATCCGTGCTCAGGATGATAGAGCGCCTGTTCCATGAACCAGGCAAACGACACCGGACCGCATTTTTGAATTTCCGCGCGAATCAGCTCGATCAAAGCCGCGTTGCCGGTTGACGTCTTCAACGTCCAACCCGCCTACGCTGAAAGCTTCGGTGTGGCAAGCGTTCAGCGCTCAACGCTCAAATCAGAGAGCGAGCGGGATAATTGGACGTTGGACGTTGAGCGTTGGACGTTTGCCTCCTAAATTGTGCCACATAGTCCTTCGCTCCTTTGAGACTGCCCAACACATATCTGAGGCCTCCGCCGGGCTACCGCTTTCGTCCGCCCTGGTATTCGAGACCGCAATTTTACATCCCCGTGGCCATCATTGCGGCGTTGGCCGTTGCCTTTGCGGCTTACACTTCAATCCTTGTCTCCGACTTGAAAGCCCAGGCCCAAACATTCGATCTGAACAAGCTCGAACAAATGGAATCCGCGAGCGTGATTCTCGATCGAAAGGGCAGGATATTCGGCCAAATCTACGTCGAGAACCGGGAGACAGTGCCGTACGATCAGTTGCCGCGCGATCTCATCAACGCGGTCATCGCCGTCGAGGACGCAAAATTTTATCGGCATCAGGGATACGATTTGCTGGGGATCGCCCGCGCAGCGTTGAAAAACTTTACGGCCGGCCACGTGCGCCAGGGCGCGAGCACCATTACGCAGCAACTGGCGCGCAACAGTTTTTCTCTCAAGCAAAAAACATTTCGCCGCAAACTGCTCGAAGTTTTTCTGGCCCGCCGAATCGAGGAGCAATTCGGCAAACAAAAGATCATGGAGCTTTACCTCAATCGGATTTATTTCGGAGGCGGTCTCTACGGAGCCGAAGCAGCGGCGCGCGGTTACTTCGGCAAGGCTGCTCGAGAAATGTCGCTGGCAGAATGCGCCACGCTCGCCGGTCTCATTAAAAGTCCGAACAGGCTATCACCATGGAGCGATGGCGCTGCTTCGCGCGAAGCGCGCAATTACGTGCTCGATCGGATGCACGATCTCGACTTAATCAGTCGCGAACAGTGCGCCAGGGCGCGCGCGGAACAAATCGCCATCGGGAGCCGGCAGAACGCTCAGGGCCAGACCTACGCGGTCGATTACATCCGCCAGCAGGTGATCGCCGCAGTCGGATGGGACCGCGCGATGAACGAAGGTTTCCGCATTCAGACAACAATCGAT
>QHOW01000165.1 GCA_003219435.1 Verrucomicrobiota bacterium
GATTGCATCGACGTGCTCATTTTCCTGTGCGCGTTTGATCAGCCCGTCGATAAAACTTGGCCGGTCAGGACCGAAAACCCAGGAGACGCGCACGACCAGGTGCCGGCCTTTCACGGCGAGAACGTTCTCTTCGCCCGCTCGTTTCGATTCGCCGTAAACGCTGATCGGATGCGCTTCATCTTCTTCAGTGTACGGTTCCCGCTTTTCGCCGTCGAAAACGTAATCCGTGCTGAAATGGATGAGCTTTGCGTCTTTGTCCCGGCAATTTTCAGCGAGCACACGCGGGGCCTCGGCGTTGATGTAAAAAACCCGATCGCGCTGTGTCTCGCAAAGATCGACATTGGTAAATGCAGCGGTGTTGATTAGAACGTCGAAACTGGCCGCGTCGATTCTCTCGCGTATCTGATCACGATTCGAGAGATCGAGTTGGGCACGATCGAAGCCGATCACGTCGAATTTGCGCCGATATTCGCGCATAAGTGCGGCGCCAAGCCGCCCGCCCGCGCCGATGATTACAATTTTCATTTTTTGCTGTAGCGGCGCTCTATGAGCGTCGCATTCATTCATCCGGCGGTCATTGACCCCCCGCTACAAATTCAATTTCACCAGATCGACATCCATCTCTGAGTGGCCATCGAACTCTCTATCGCTCATGCGGTTTCCACCGCGAAGTTCACGCTGCGCGCTGCTAGCGCAAGCTCGCTATCGTGCGTGAGAAAAATCAAATCCATTCTACCGACTTCGACCAAACGTAGCGCCGTCGCCAGATGAAGCGCGCCCAGTGTGCCGAGCGAGGTAAGAAAAGATTGTGACGCACGCTCCAGAATTGGATCGCTCAAGGGAACGAGCGCGATCGCATCGAGCATCGTTCGCGCATGGCTGAGCATTTCGGAGACTCCATAGTCATCCAGCCTGCCGCTCAGTCGAATGCGATCGATTGTACGGAAAATCTCCACCCGCAGGAGCACACTGGCGTAGGCGCTGTCCCACTCGCCCCACGCACGCAGCGGAGCGGCTTCCCACCGCAACCGGCGCATGACAATTGAAGAATCAACATAAACATTCATCGCCGGCGGCGGTCTTCGAGCAGAAATTCCACCGGGTCGAATGAAAGTTTAATGCCTTTGACTTTCTTAAGCGTGGATACGGGCTTCTGTGCAGGAATAATCTTCAAGTCTCCGGCCGTTTTTTTCAGCGGCGACAGCCGAGCGACCGGGTGTCGATGCGACGTGATAATGAGTTCCTTGCCTTTTTTTACGACCGCGAGGTACCGGCTAAGATTACTTTTTAAGGTGGCCACACTGACAGATTCCATGGCCTCACTATGGTCTCAATAAGACCATAATGTCAATTGTATGCGCACTCGCGGCGACTGCATAGATTGAAAGTTGAAAGTCTGCGTTCCGTTCAATAACGTCCCGCGCGCTCGAGTAACGGCTGCCACCAGGATGGATTGTCGATGTACCATTGGATGGTTTCGGCCAGTCCTTCCCGAAAATTGCGGCGTGGTTTCCAATTCAATTCCCGTTGCGCGAAGGAAGAATCAATCGCATAGCGCCGGTCGTGCCCGAGCCTGTCGGGCACAAATGAAATCAAGCTGTCTGGCTTGCCTAGGGTATCCAGAATGGCCCTAACGACGTCGATATTCACCATCTCGCTGTCGCCTCCGAAATTATAAATCGATCCCGGTTTGCCTTCGAAAAGCGCGGCCACAATCGCGGCGCTATGGTCTGTCACGTGAATCCAGTCGCGCACGTTCATGCCATCGCCATAAACCGGGAGCGACTCGTTCCGGAGCGCCTTAATAATCATGAGCGGAATCAGTTTTTCCGGAAACTGGTACGGGCCGTAATTGTTGGAGCAGCGCGTCACCAGCACTTCCTGGCCATAGGTTTTGTAACAGGCAAGCGCAAGCAGATCGGCACCGGCTTTGCTCGCTGAGTATGGCGAGCTGGGTTCCAGCGGCGATTGCTCGGTAAATTTTCCGGTCGCACCGAGCGAGCCGTAAACCTCGTCCGTCGAGATTTGGATGAAACGCTGAACGCCGTGCCGACGGGCGCAATCCAACAGCACGCTGGCACCGATAACGTTGGTGTGGATGAAGTTCAGAGGAGAATTAATGCTGCGATCGACGTGCGATTCGGCGGCGAAATTGATGACCGCGTAAAATGGATGCTCGGTCATCAGCGCGTCCATCTGGTCGGCGTTGGCGATATCAGCTTTGAAAAACTCGTAACGCTCGCCATGTTCTTCGACTACGCCGTCGAGATTGGCGAGATTACCCGCGTAAGTGAGCACGTCCACGTTGGTCACGTACGCGGGCTTGTAATGTTGCAAAATATACCGAATAAAGTTGCTCCCGATGAAGCCGCAGCCACCGGTTACCAGAATGCGCATCGCAGCGCGTACTAGCAGCGCCAGAGGCGGCGCGCTAGCAGATTTTCCAGTGCTGAGCAATCAGCTGGCAATGTGGAAAATGGCGCTCGCAGAAACGGCGTGGGTCCCATGGCTCATCCTCGGGCTCTCCATTTTCCTGCGTTTTTTTCTCCTGGACATCAAGCCGCCGCATTTCGACGAAGGCATCAACGGCTGGTTCGTCGATCAGATGATGAAGAATGGGTTTTACCGGTACGATCCGACGAACTATCACGGGCCGCTTCACTTTTATGTTCTGTTGCTCTCAGAAAGTTTGTTTGGCCGAAATCTCTGGGCGTTGCGGCTGCCGGTTGTCCTTATCAGCATTGGTTCCGTCTGGCTTTGCCTGAAATTCGAGCCGCTGGTCGGACGAACCGTGAGTCGAGTCGCAGCGCTGGCGATGGCGGTTTCTCCCGGTTTCGTTTTCTACGGGCGCTACTCGATTCATGAAGTGTGGCTGGTGCTCTTCTCGATGATGTTCATTCTGGGACTGCTCGGTCTCTGGAAATTTGGGACGACCAATTATCTTTGGTGGGCCGGGATGGGAGCCGCAGGCATGATCCTGACTAAAGAAACGTACATCATCCATTTTGTCTGCGCGGCTGTGGCAGTTCCAGTCTTAATGCTCTCTCACGCGCTCAATCGCATTCCCGACGCCAGACCGGCCAGGCAAACCTGGACCTATCTCGATCTGGTGATGGTCGTCGGCGTCGGCGTCGCCGCGATTGTCTTTTTCTATTCCGGAACGTTCTTTAACTGGGGCGGAGTGAAAGGCTTGTATCAAGCGTACAAGGCGTGGTCCCAAACCGGCCAGGCTGGCCACGGTCATGAAAAGCCCTGGTATTACTGGCTGGAACTGATTAAACGCTACGAAATTCCTATCGGCGCCGGTCTGCTTCTTTGCCTGTTTTGCCAAGAGCTTAAGAACTTTAGTTTGCGCTATCTGGCGATCTACGGAGTCGGAACCCTAGCTGTATACACCTACGTTAAATACAAAACTCCGTGGTGCATCATCAGCTTTGTCTGGCCATTTCTCTTCATCTTTGGCGCGGCGATTCTGCTTGTTCGTCCGAAATACCTGCGCGCAACATATGTCGCGATAGGCATCCTTTTAGCTATTTCGCTCGGATCGTCGATTAGGCTGAACTACTTTCGTTGCACGACCGATAACGAGCCGTACGTTTACGTTCAGACTTATAATGACATTTTTAAATTAACCGAGCCGCTGCTGCGTTTGGCAAAACGGGACCCGGCCTACTATCACCTGACCGGGCACATAATTCGATCCAGCACCTATCCGCTTCCATGGATTCTCGGTGATTTCACACACATCGGCTACTACGAGCACGCGAATATGCCTCAAAACCTCGACGCCGCCTTTCTCCTTGTCGAGCAGGACAAAATCAAACAGGTCGAATCCAAGTTGCAGAATGCGTATTACACCGAGCCACTCACCATTCGTAGCGCTCAGGATCCGTCGAAGCTTTATCTGAGCGCCGAAATCTTCAAAGAGTTTTTCCCGGGCCGATCGCCTGATTTCGTTGGGAAAGGACCGGGCTAGGCAAGGCTCACATCAATGAAATGGCTTTCCGCTGGCCTGATCTTTGTCAATCTATCGACTGTTTGCGGCCTTCTTCTTGGAATCGTCGGGAGTGGCTTGAACAAGTTGAGTGCGCTGTTAGCGCTAATATCCGGTGCCGCATTTGCTGTTGCAGCTTATCTGGGAACTTTTGACCCTAATAAACCGAATCCCAGGGCAGGCGGATCACCTGCCCCCGCCGGCTCGGCAAGCGAAGCGCTTGCCCTGGCGCCCGCACAACCCGCAAGCGGGGCTTCCAAACGGGCGCAGCGGCAACTACAGAAGAATGCGCCCAACTCAGCTTCGCCAGCCTGGCGTTATGGAAAAGTTTGGCTCTGGCTGGTTGGCGTATGCTTCCTCATGTTTGCCGTGCGCTCTTTTTGTTGGCTCTTCTACATCGACGGCAGCGACTTCAGAATTCAATCACCCAATAACCTGGGCGACCTTTCTCTGCATATCACATTGATCAGGAATTTCGCGAATGGAGTGGCGCTTTGGCCCGAGAACCCGATCTATGTCTTTAGCAAACTGAGATATCCCGCAGGGATGGATTTGTTCAACGCACTGCTCTGCCTGGTTCATATCGACCTAACACGCGGACTGGTTTGGACGGGGTTGCTTGCGTCACTCGCCACGTTTTACGCGTTTTTCCGCTGGGCCGGCGCCTTCGGTGTCGCCGGCTTCTTGTTCAATGGCGGCACAGCCGGTTTTCAATTTTTCGATACGCACAAGTTTCTAGACTACCAAGGCGATAAGGCAATCGCCTGGAAAAGCATAGCGCTATCTATGTTTGTGACTCAGCGCGGATTGCTATACGCAATTCCGGCCGGCGTGCTTTTGCTGTGGCATTGGCGCGAAACATACTTTCGCCAAGGCCTGCAAGGTCGAGAAGGCCGGCGTTCCGGACCGCTGCCCTTCTGGGTCGAGCTCTCTCTTTATGCCTCGATGCCGCTCTTCCACGTTCACACATTTCTCGCTCTCAGCATCATTCTCTTTTTCCTTTTCATCTATGAATGTCTTCAACCACTGAGATTCATTGTGGATCTTCTCCGCACGGAGGGAGTTGGCGGCATCCGGCACTTGATTTCGGACCCGGCAGCACCGGGCAAGCTTGTTGGCGACACACGCATGCATGCCTTGCGAGTCGTGGCCTGCGCGTTGCTTCCAGCCTTTTTCTTCGTATGGCTGACCACCGATCACCGCATTTGGGCTGGGTCATGGCTGATCCTTCGTTCGGCCGTGCGAGGGCCTTTCAATTTTGGTTCGATAATTTTGGCATTCTTATTCCACTGGCACTCTGCCTGATCGCAGTCTGCGGCTGGCGTGCCTGGAAAAACGGCATCAAATGGAATCAAGAGTCGTCCGAGGCAATCGGCTTCCTCCTGCCCGCGCTCACCGTCTTCGTTTCGGGTTTGCTCTTTCAGTTTGCGCCGTGGCAATGGGACAATCTGAAGCTTATGACTTGGGGTTACTTCCTTGTGCTGCCGTTTTTATGGAAGGATCTCATTGCACACTGGAACGTGCTGGCGCGTGCGGTCGTTTGCGTCGCACTGTTTGGCTCGGGATTCGTCAGCCTTTTGGGGGGGCTTTCTGTCGGCCGTCCAGGCTTTGGAATAGCCAATCGCATGGAACTCTCTGCGGTCGGCGATGCGGTCCAACGTTTGCCGGTAGAGGCCCGCTTCGCCGCCTATCCGACCTTCAATCATCCGCTCTTGCTCCAGGGCCGGAAGTTAGTGCTTGGTTATCCAGGGCACCTGTGGTCACAGGGCTTCGCCGATTACACAGGAGTCAACAACTTGCTAAATCAGCTCATGCGAGGCGCCGAGAATTGGCGCGAGCTCGCGCGTACCTTGCGTGTCCGCTACATTTTTTGGGGACGCGAAGAAACGTCCAATTATGCTGCGAGCAAGCGGCCATGGGAAGCTACCGCGACGGTTGTCGCTTCTGGGCCATGGGGCACAATTTATGATCTGGGGCCAGACGAAAGCCAACACCAATAAGGGCGGGAGGCGAATGACGAATGTCGAAGGAATGGCGAAGCACGAATGACAAAGACCGTTCTGGGCTTCGTCATTCGACATTGATTCGGATTTCGGCATTCGGGTTTCGTCATTTGGAGTCCTTCCATCTCGCGCTTTCTCCGAGCAACCACAAATTATCCGCGTGTAAGACGACGCTTTCGGCGTCGCCGAAATGGATGTGCCAGCAAAACGAAATAGATCGCGTTCACCAGATCGACGAAGCTGCACGAAGGACTCGTTAAATTAAGCCGGCTGGCTCGCAGGGAAGTAAGAACACCCTCGACGGTGAGCTCAGGCGGAGTTGGAATACTCGTGTAATGCCGCCCGAACGCATGCAGCCGATGCGCATCGGATGTGGCGATCAATGGTTTCCCAAAGCGGGACGCCACCTTTGCCGCGCGGCGATTCGGATTGAAGAGGCCCTTGTGAAAATGGCAAAGCTCGATCGCATCGAAACAATCGATTTCGGTAAGTAATCGCGATCCGATTGAGCTGCCAAAAATATAAAAGGGGTGTGGCGCGATCGTAAAAATGGAGTTCCCGCGCCGCGCCCGCAGCCGTCTGAGATCGTCGAAGTTCTTCAGCTCCGCGATTTCTTCGCCAGTCACATTTAAAATGATGACATCCGCGCCGCATAAGCGCACCTCCGCCGCGGGGATAAGCAAAATACCCATTGCTGCTGCATCAGCGAACACTTCCTCTCGATCAAAGACGGCGTCATGCAGCGTGATCGCAAGAACGCGAAAACCAAGTAAACTAGCGCGCTCCAGCAATTGATGCGCCGAGTAATCGACTGCGTCTTTGGGATCGTCGAGCGTGTGGATATGCAGATCGACTTTGATCCAATCGCCGGCCTGAGGCGGATCGATCTTACTCGTGCTCATGCCCGGATTCCATCAGGAGATTCTAACTGCAGATCACGCTGATGCCACAGATTCACAAAGCAAGGCGAGCCCCAACTGTAGTCGCCGACCTCTGGGCGACGCGACGCGTGTTTTTCAAACACATCAGCGCCGCGCTTCCCAGAGGGAAGCGTCTCCAGCAGCCAAGGGGCGGGACGAAACAGTTGCGAGCCAGACTCGACCATCTACTATTCACTATCCACGGGAAGCAAACGGCTTCCCCTGCAGAGCCGCTCGGGTGGTGGAATGGCAGACACGTACGTTTGAGGGGCGTATGCCGAAAGGCATGCGGGTTCAAGTCCCGCCCCGAGCACCAATTAGAGCTTTGCGTGCTGTATCGCTTCCGATAACTTCGGACCAGTATGGAATCGCTTTATCTTGTCGGCCTCGCAGTTCTCGCGGTCTTCGCGTTTGTGATGGTGATCGTGGTCTCCAAATATTTCATGACGTGGCTCCGGGCCCGGATCGCAAACGCGCCGGTCAGCATTGGAAAAATGATCGGCATGAGCCTGCGCAAAGTGCCGGTCGGATTGATTGTCGATAATCGCATCACGGCCGTAAAAGCCGGTCTGGATGTTCGGAGCGATCCGCTCGAGGCACATTATCTGGCAGGCGGCGATGTCAGTCACGTGGTTCTCGCCTTGATTGCCGCAGACAAGGCCGGGATTTCGCTCGATTTCAATCGCGCCTGCGCTATCGATCTGGCGACCAAGGGCACCGGTAAGACGGTGCTCGAAGCGGTCCGCACGAGCATCAATCCGAAAGTGATCGATGCTCCGAGCCCAAACATGGGCCGCACAACGATCGACGGCGTCGCGCAGGACGGCATCGGCGTGAAAGTGAAGGCGCGTGTTACAGTGCGCTCGCATCTTGACCGATTCGTCGGTGGCGCGACTGAAGAAACGATTATCGCGCGTGTCGGCGAAGGCATTGTCAGCGCAATTGGCTCCGCCCATTCCTATAAAGACGTGCTGGAAAATCCAGATCGCATTTCCAAGACCGTGCTCGCCAAAGGACTCGACAGCAATACAGCGTTTGAAATTCTCTCAATCGACATCGCCGACGTGGATGTCGGCGATAACATCGGCGCAAAGTTGCAGACCGAGCAGGCAGACGCGGATAAACGCGTTGCGCAAGCGAAAGCCGAGGTGCGCCGGGCAGCAGCCGTGGCAGTAGAGCAGGAAATGCGCGCCAGGACACAGGAAATGCGAGCAAAAGTGGTCGAGGCTGAAGCGCTTGTTCCGCAAGCGATGGCAGACGCATTCCGCTCGGGGAATCTCGGGATAATGGATTATGTGCGAATGAAGAATGTTCAGGCCGATACATCGATGCGCGAATCGATCGCCGGAGGAGACAAACCGCGGACGGATGGAACGTGATTTAGTGAAACCGTTGAGGCGTCAAACGGTCATCCTGAGCGGACCGAAGCGGAGTCGAAGGATTCCGCGGCGGTACCAAAAAGTAATGCAACGGGATTCCTCGACTTTGCTCGGAATGACATTTTAACCGTTCAACGATGTAACGATTTAACGAGGCGATAGCCATGCTTGCTGCTCATCTCGAAAATCTGCTTTTCCTTTTGCTCGTCGTAGTCGCTGTCTTGTTCCAGGTGCTGACGAAGGCAGCCGGCAAGACGAGCAAGGATCAGGCAAAGCGAACATCAACACCGAGTCCACGAACGCCTCCGCCAATCCGGCGCGCACCCACCGAATCCGATGAAGAACGGATTCGCAGATTTCTCGAAGCGCTTGGCCAGCCGGCCGCATCAAGACCGCCTCCGCCTGTAGCGCCTCGGACGGACATTCCGCCCAGGCCTCTGGCTCCGGTGCAGCCGCCTATAGCAAGGGTGTGGAAACAAATTCGCGAACAGCGAGGTAAACGCGACGTCATTCGAAGAGAAAGTCCTCCACCTGAACGTGCGAAACCCGCAGAGAAAATATTGCCGCCAGCGATGACGGCTGCGTCTGCGTTCGAAGTTCACGAGGGACCGTTGCCAGTCGAACAGCCTCCGATTATCAAGGCGCCTGTGGAAGCTTACGCGGCAGCCACGCGGCCAGTTGCCAAAGTGGAAGAATCAAAAACAGATATAGCTACCTTGCTTGCATCGAAATCCGGTTTGCGCGACGCAATCATTTTACGGGAAATTTTCGGGCCGCCCCGAAGTTTGCAATCGCCGGAGCTGGGAACATAGGCTTGCCCAACTGGCTTCTGCTCTGCTGTCTCCCCCGCCTACACCAGAAACAGGCAAAATGCTCGCCGCGGCGAGCAGAATGCCCAACCACATAAAGAACGGGATACGGTTTGTTCGAATCTAATGCGTTACAAGCCTTCGTGGGCTAAACGTGAAAAAAGCGTTTTTTTGTTGATATTCCGGCTGCTCTTGCCGCAACCTGACGTGGTTGCCGGCAGCGTCACAGACTCAAAGAAGGAGGAAAAATGAAGCGATACCACTTGAAACCGACCGCTATTAAAACCGCATGTATTCGAACGATTCCACTGTTGCTGTTCTTCTTCTGTGTTGTGTTATTTATCGCTGCCGCTGAGACACACGACGCTCCCAGGTCCAAGAGCTCGGCTGAGCCAACCGCGAATGGAGACTGGCCTGAGGCCTTTTTCAATGCGGCGCACACGGGAAATAATCGATACGAGACCCCAGCTTAACCGCTACAATGTTGGAAATCTGACCCAACTCTGGGCGTCTCAGGTCGGCACGAACACACTTTAAACTTCGCCGGTAGTTTCCAACGGCAAAGTTTACATCGGTAGCGGCGATGGCCAGATGTATGCGTTTGACGCGTTAACAGGCGCGACCTTGTGGATGGGTGCGCAGCAGCCTAATTATTTTCTTAATTCTGCCGCAGTGGATCAGGGGCTGGTCTTTGCGACGTCGT
>QHOW01000166.1:0-5122 GCA_003219435.1 Verrucomicrobiota bacterium
GGCGCGCGTGAGCGTCGTCGGGACGCCCATCAATCGAACGCCCTGTGAGGCTTGCACACGGCCAGGTTTGCCAACTTCGATCTTCGGATTGCGCGCATTTTGCAAAAGCGGCGGGAGCCAGCCGATTTCCAGCTCTGCGCCACCGTCGATCAAGACATCGGCCGTCCGCAGTTGCACAACAAAGCTGGGACGCGCATCTACGAAGTGCGAATCCTCGGTTGGTTTCGCCAAAACGGTGACCTGCACTTTGTCGCCACCGATCTCGCGAGCGAGGGACCCAAAGTCGGGCAATGTCGCGACGACGTTGAGTTTTGCTTGAGCAGACGCCAATGCTCCAAATACGAACAGCAGCGATGCAAGGAGGCGGAAGATAGGCATCTTGCCTGTCCTGGCGCGCAGGCTTCTAGCCTGCCCCGAATGAGCATGGACACGCTGGAAGCGTGTCCGCCGAGACAGCCTGGAAGGCCGTCTTCCGAAGCAGTCAGCGACCCCGGCTACAACATGCAGGTGAAAAGCGTTGGGATTTTTCATGTCGATCTTTGTTAAAATTTGTGAGCACCATGTGCGCCGAGGATGAATTCGAACTGAAGAAAGAGCGAATCGACCTCGCGATCCGACAGGAAGAAGTTTTCCTCGAGAAAATCGTGATTGTACTGCAAGCGGAGTTTCGAAAACTCGGTCGGATACCAGGTCAGATTCGCGCTAATCCGCGAGCGGGTTTGTCGTTCGTCGTCGTCGGTAAACTTGGAATCGGTCATGTGCAGGTAGTCGCCGCGAATACCTGCGACCCACCCTTTTTTGAACCCCCACAGTACTTGCGAATACATGCCCCAGTCGTGAAACGTCTCGGCGACGGGGAACGATTGATCCACACCGCGACCCGCTTCGAAATGACGATACATCGCTTCCGTTTGCCATTTCACAAACGGAAAACCTCCCTCCGCGTGAGAGCTCTTCCATTTATAGAAAAGATCGCCGCCGTAAATCTGCGTCCGCGAATTTGCGCCGGTCTCGTTGGAGCCGAATGCGCCCGAAACGCCGGCCAGCACCACCTGGGTTGGACTAAGATCGACAGAATTTTCCCAGCGCGGGATCCAGACGAAATCCTGCAGGCCGCGCGCTTCGCGATCGGTCGTTACACGATCAAAGAAAATCCCGTCATCGCCGGGATTGCGGAATGAAAATCCAGTGCCACCTCGACCATTCTGCCCGGCGAAGATCAGCTGCGAGTACCAAGGCAGCGGCAGCGTCCAGGAAATTTGCGCACCAACGCCACGCAATCCATCCGGGCCTAGAAAGAGGCCGCTGACAAGCGGCGCATCCGCAAAATCCCAAGCATGCGGATGAACCGGATTGAGCCGGCCGAACGCCGCAAAGAATTGTCCGCCTTTCAATTGCAGATTGAATGGCAGGTTCGTCGTTTGCATGAATGCTTCTTCGACTTCGACCTCGGTTTCATTGTCGTTGTCCAATTTGAAAACAATATTGGCGAAGCCTTCGAAGTACGGATCAACCGCTCCGTCGAGCGCGAGCTCGATGTTGCGGGCGTTGAATCCGCGTTGCTGCGGATCATGATCACCTACTTCAATGTGATCAAGATCGGTCGCGCTGGAATAAGCGAGCGCGAACAAGCCGTCGAAGGAAATATTCATGTAATTTTTGCCGCCGCCCGCAATCGTAATTGGTTGCGTCAACGAGGCGCCAGCACCCGTGCTTGAGATCGTTTCCGGTGTCGATGTTACGACCGAGGTGTCGGTGGTCGGAAAACTTCCCAGCGCTGGGGTGCCGCTTATAGCAGGCGCAGTTGTCGATGAAACAACTGAAGTGTCTTCAGTTGGAAAACGTGGCGGTGTACTCGCGCCGGGGGCGGGGGAATTTTCAGCGCCGGCAATGGGAGGAAGCTCGGGATTTTGTGGAAGCCCCGACTCACCCGTGAGGTTTGCCTTTTCCAACGCTGCTTGCTGATCTTTCACTTGCTCTTGCAACGCTTTCACGGTCTCGGTGAGGGATTGCACTTGCTGGCGCAGCGCTTCGACATCGGCCGCTGTCGCCGGCGTTGCATTTGAAACTGTCGGTGCCGGCGATGAACTGGCAACGGGCGCTGTTTCTTGCGCGGAAGCGGCCGATACGGGAAAAATCGCTAGCATTGCTAAAATTATTTTTTTCATCCAAAACTCCTGACTTAGAAACTCGGGCGAAACCGCCCACTCAATTTGCGTTCGGCGAACGTTGATTCAGCGACGTAAGAAACGCGCTTAGCGTCGCTATCCGCCTGAGGCGGAAAGAATCAACGCTTCAGGAGTGCGCGGGCGGCGCGTGCTCGAAGATGCGCGCGCCGAGAAACGGCGATTCGACCCAATGCGAAGTCAACGCCGGAATTGTGGAAAAGTGAACGGACGGAACGGGTGCGCTGACCAATGGCGGATGAGCGGCATGATCGTAATTCCCCGAGGCGATCATTGTCGCTGCGCAATTATGCTCGACACGATTTGCATCCTTGTGGAGGCACTGGTGCAATTGCGGAGAAACACTCAGCGCGAGTGCCCAGACAAATGCTGCGAAAACGCAAATCGCAATAAACGCGCGTCCGTGATTTATCGAACCCGGGAAGGTGCTCATTGCCCCGCGAGCTTCTGACTGCGTCGCGTCTCACGCAAGAAATTTCTGGAAGATAGGCCTTCCCGCCTGTCAGGGCCAGCAGCCGGTTGGCTGTCGAGCAAACTCAAAGCGGCAGAAAATTGATTTACTCGCGATTCGAAAGCCGAAATTGATTGCAAAAGACCCGGCAACCGCTCAGGCTCCCCGGAATTATAGAAACACAAAGCTGTTCTCTCCATTTTCTCCCGCGCTCTTGGTTCTCAAAATCAGGCATTTTATTTCGAACCATTCAGCTCATGTTCTCCTGGCTAGTACTGGCCTGTGTCGAGACAGCATTTGCGACTTCTGTGGAATCACCTCCACTGTCGGAAGAACAAGACTCGGGGCCACCGCCTCCTCTTGGGATCAGCTCAAACCCTGGCGCCGTTAATCAAAAAACCGGAACGGCCCTGGCCGGAGAATGGCTCGGATTCCAAAAAGATTCGGGCGTCTTCCTTGGCGGCGTATGGGCGGGAGACACAAACTATTTGATCTCCGGCGGACAACAGCCGGGTTCCTGGAGTTGGAATAGTTTGCTTATTCTCAGTCTCGGCCTGGATTCCGAGAAGCTCATTGGTTGGAAGGGCGGAAAATTCGGTATCGATTTTTTGCGATTCGATGGGGACCCAACAAATCAACGGGCTGGCAGCGTACAGGGATACAATTCATTGCCCGGCCCGCCGCCATTACACCGGTCGGAACTTTATCAATTGTGGTGGCGGCAGGAGCTCTTCGACGGAAAGCTCATCGTCCGCGTCGGAAAAATGGTGCCAACGGCTGATTTCAATAATGTTCTGCGCCCCGTTCCAACACAGGACCAATCCCTTTTCATTCCCTCAGTGTCCGGTCTCCTTTTCACGCCTGTTTTTGTAAATCCCACACTGCTTGGCGTCATGCCTGGATATTACAACTCCGCCTGCGGAGTAACGACCACGTTTGCGCCGACGAATAATTTCTATCTTTCCTACGGGGTGTATGACGGAAATATCGCCAATGGCACGCAAACCGGGACGAGGGGCCCGGAGTTTAATGGCTATTATTTCAATATTGGGGAGGCTGGCGCGGCTTGGGAGATCGGTAGCGACAGTTTGCCGGGCTCATTCGGCGTCGGCGTGTGGCATCAATCCGGGCAAATGCACGCGACGGATGTAACCGGAAAGGATGTAACCGAATCTGGTGCGACAGGTGTCTATCTCTTCGGCTCGCAGCGAATCTGGCTTCGTCATCCGGGGAGGGACAACAGCGGCATCACGGGTTTTTTCCAATTTGGCACTAACGACTCGGAAACGCTCCCTGTGAATCAATATTTCGGATCCGGCCTGACAGCGTTCGGCCTGGTGCCGGGAAGATCGCAGGATTCTGCCGGCGCCGGCATGGCGTGCTCCTGGCTCAACCGAAATACTTTCCAACGCAATAGTGAATTGATGTTTCAAGTTTACTATCAGGCTCATATTATCGCCGCCACGTATGTCGAACCTGCGATCAGCTACATCCCGACGCCGGGGGCCAATCCCAATCTTGATGCCGCGTGGGCAACCACATTGCGAGTTACCATTCTCTTTTAATTCGAACGCGAACCGCAAATTCAGCAACCTCTCAGAAAACAAATCATGAGCACGCCAGCCTTCATCGTCGCCACTGTCAAGCTTCGCCCCGGGATGGATTCCCAATTCACCGCCTGGAAGGCGCACAACGATCTTGTCATCGGAAAATTTCCCGGCTTCGTCAGCAGCGACATCATTCCGCCAACGCGACCCGACAGCAACGAATGGACGATCATCCTGAATTTTCGATCCAACGAGGACCTCGTTGTCTGGCAGAAATCCAAGGAACGAGCGGAAATCATTGCCGAAGGAGTTCCGCTTTTTGAAGGCGGCAACTTCCGCGAAGTCGTGCAAATCCGGGAGAGCGGAGATCGTCCCGACAGTGATGTCACCGAGGTGATTTTTTCCAAGATCAAACCCGGCAAGGAGGATACCTATCGGGAGTGGGCGGCCCGCATGCAATCCGCCCAGGCCAAATATCCTGGGTACAAAGGCACCTACCTCCAGCCGCCGGACGAAAAGGGAGGATTTTGGACGACTATTATGCGCTTCGACTCCGCCTCGCACCTTGAGGGATGGATGAACGCTCCGGAACGTAAGGAGATGTTGAACGAGTCCAAAGCTTTTATCGAACACGAGCAGCTCACGCGCCTGGCCACGTCGTTTCCCGGATGGTTCCCGACAGATCCAAAAACTGGTCAAGGCCCGCCGAAATACAAAGCTGGTATGCTGGTGCTGCTGGGGCTTTTTCCTATTGTGATGCTCGAAGCCCGATTCCTCAATCCACAGATTGCGGGCCTGAATCCTTCACTGGCCATGTTCATTGGCAATGTCCTCAGTTGCGCAGCGACGACATATCTGACCATGCCGTTGTTCGTCAAGGCGCTGAAGTGGTGGATCTTGCCAGAGCCGGATGCGCCGAAAAGCGTGCATTGGAAAGG
>QHOW01000166.1:5127-6213 GCA_003219435.1 Verrucomicrobiota bacterium
GTGGTATCGGTTGCAATTTTTTGGAAATTTATGTGATATACGAGCGCGCCGCGCATCCGTCTGTTCCCCTTCTTCGAGAAAACAACACCACCCCCATTCCCCCCAGGAACAAACCCGCACAAACCCACAACCAGCAACAAACTACATGAGCACACCAAATCCCGACGACGAAAAATTCCTGCGCCGAGCCGTCGAGACATCGCGGCGCGCATTGCCGTAGTGAAAAGGATGACTCATGAAGGGAGAAAATTCATTTTCGCGCCGCGGCTTCGTGAAGGGCACCGCTGCGGCAGCCGGCGGCCTGTTACTTGGCCGCAGCGGCCGTGCGGAGACTCCGAAAGGCGCGCCCATGGACATTGACGCGCTGAAGAAAGCCTGCAAAGGCGTCGTCGCCGCGCAAGGCGATGCGAACTTTACCGAATTGATCCACGGCAACCTGTGGAATCGGTTGATTCCCAGCCGCGCGCCGCAGGTCTTAATCCGGGTCAAGGACGAGCAGGATGTCATCGCCGCGATTCATTTCGCGCGAGAAAACAAATGGAAGGTCGTGGTCCGCGGCGGCGGTCACAATTGGTGCCAGCCCACGCTGCGGAATAGCGGCTTGCTCATCGACCTGAGCGAACTGAACAAGGTCATCTCGATCGATGTGGGGGCCCGCAAGGCAGTCGTGCAGCCGGTCATCAGCAACCGAGACATTCAAAAGGTTCTCAACGCCAAAGGCCTCGCCTATCCCAGCGGCCACTGCCCGCAGGTCAAGCTGAGCGGCTATCTCCTCGGCGGCGGGATGGCATGGAACCAGGGCGTCTGGGGCTCGGGCACGGAAAGCATCGAGGCCATCGAGCTCGTGACGGCGGAGGGAAAACTCATCACGGCGAGCAAGGACGAGCATGCGGAATATTTCTGGGCGGCGCGCGGATCGGGTTCCGGATTCTTCGGCGTCGTCACGCGATACCATCTCAAGCTGCATCCGCTGCCCAGGGCGATCCACGGCAGCACCTATTATTATTCCATGGACGACGCCGCAGCGGTCGGGGGCTGGCTCGGGGAAAACGCCGCGAAAATTTCGCCCGCCGTCGAACTCAGCCT
>QHOW01000169.1 GCA_003219435.1 Verrucomicrobiota bacterium
GCGATGACACCGCTGGTTTCTGCTTTGATTTCGTTCATGACTTTCATCGCCTCGATAATGCAAACCACGGTGTCTTCGTTAACCGTCTGGCCGATATCGATAAACGGCGCCCCGTCCGGTGACCCAGCGCGATAAAACGTCCCGACCATGGGCGAAACGATTTCTTTCAGTGGCTTGCTTTCGATCGGTTTCGGGAGGGCAGTAGTTTCCGGACTGCCTGTTACTGCTTTGGGCGGGAGAGTAACCGCCGGAGGCGCGGCCGCTGCCGGCTGGGCGGCAGGGCCTTTTTGAAGCTTGAGACGAAATCCGTCCTTCTCGATCTCGAAGACCGAGAGGTCGTTCTTTTCCATCAGATCGATGATGGTTTTGATTTCCTTGATTTCTTTGGATTCCAACAACGTGCGCGCTCCTTTGGTTAGGGCTGAGCGTCTAGGTAAAGCAGTTTTGCGACCCAGGTCAAGCGTCGGCTAATAGTGGAGGAATGGAGTAGCGGAGCGTTGGAGTATTCAAGCGTTGATTTCCCGAGCTTTCATCACTCCATTACTCCATCACGCCACTACTCCATTTCCAAGTCATCGACGAGGCGGACGATTACGTTGTCGTGGATAAACCGCCGTTTCTTCTCATCCATCCCACCAAGCCAGACGGCGCACCAACACTTTGGAAGGAGTTGCGTGAATTGCTTGCTTTTGAAATTGCCAACGGCGGTCAGGTTTCGATCGTAACCCGGCTCGACCGCGAAACGAGTGGTCTTGTCCTCGTTGCGAAAACATCGGCGGCCGCCCGAAAATTTGGATTGCTCATGCAGCGGCGCCGGCTGAGAAAGCAGTATCTGGCGATTGTTTCGGGCTGGCCGGAATGGGAAACCAAAGTGGTGGACGCTCCGTTAGATCGACAAGGTAAACACCAGAAATCCGAGATCTGGCTGAAACAGATGATTCATCCTGCTGGCGCAGCAGCGGAGACTGAATTTCGCGTCGAGCGACGATTTAGAAGATCGGGTGGTAGGGCGCGACCACAGCCTGCTCGCCGGGGCGAGGGCGCGCCGCTCAGGAATTCGCGCGAAGTTGACCAGTTCAGCTTGATTCGCGCGATCCCGCGCACCGGACGAACCCATCAAATCCGGGTGCATCTCGCTTCAATTGGCCACCCGATTGTGGGCGATAAAATTTATGGACCTGACGAACAGCTTTATCTCAGATTTATCGAGACCGGATGGACGCGTGAACTCGAGCGGCGACTCCTATTGCCGCGGCATGCCCTTCATTCAGCGAAGCTGACGATCGACGGCGAGATGGAATGGGAGAGTCCGTTACCTGCCGATCTTGCGAGATTCTGTAGCGGAGGTCTGCTTGTCGTGCCGTAGCCTGGCGAAGGCGGATGACCGCCGGATTTATTAGTCCGGCGCTCATAGAGCGCCGCTACAAAGACAATGAACGCGCGCTAATTGCATTTCGAGTAGCCAACCCTATGATAGCGCGCCAGATGAAAATATCTCACGTCTCAGCTGCTTGCGCGGTTCTTGCGGCTTGCTCGCAGGCGTTCGCAGGAATTGCACAACCTCGCCCCGAGCCGCTCATAACCGAATTCGATCCACACCGGTTTGAGCTCGCGATCGAGTCCGGTTATCTGTTCGGCGTCATCAATCCCCCGCGCGATTATCAGGTCGGCGCAGAATTTATAACAGGGCGCATCCGCTGGGGGGTGATACAGAGTGATGGTTGGCTGCGCGGTTACAATCAATTTTACATCAGCGCAATTGCTGAACCGATTTTCCAAGGGATCGAGAACCATTATTTCGGACTGAACTTTGGCATGCGTTACAACTTCGTTCAGCCAGGCAGCCGGTTCGTTCCCTACATTTCCGGCGGGCTCGGCTTAGGTTGGATCGACAGCCATCCGGAAATTCCTGGCGGCCAGGGCCAGGATTTCACGTTCAACATTTTAACAGCGGCTGGGATTTCCTACATGATCGACGATCACTGGAAAGTAAACGCCGGAATTCTTTATCAGCATCTCTCTAATGCCGACCAAACCGACCCGAATCCAAGTTTGAACCTTCTCGGGCCCCAAGTGGGTTTGAACTACTCATTTTGATCCTTTTTGTCATGTCGAGTGAAGTCGAGACATCCCGCGGCAAAACGATCGATAATGTCACGGGATTCTTCGACTCCGCGTCGCTCCGCTCAGAATGACGTCGGGATTGAGGTCTCTTCCATGAACTCGCCCAACGAGAATATTCTGGTCATCAAGCGCAGTTTGTTTGATAAGCTCGGCAGTTTCCAGGGCCTTAACTTCGAGGCCGAAAAATATCTCGGCGTAATTCTCTCACGCGGAAACAATTTCTTTCTTCCGCGTGCTCAGGCTGAGAAAGATCCGGCTTACAAGCAGATCATTCCCTATGTGCTGGTCGCATTCGAGAACTCAGTGCTCCATTACGTGCGTGGAAAAAAAGCGGGCGAGCAGCGGCTTGTCGCAAAAGGCTCAATCGGAATCGGTGGTCATATGAACGAAACCGACGAATCGCTCTTCGCGATGGATGAGCAAGCTTATCGTGCGGGCGTCGAACGCGAAGTGAACGAGGAAATCAACATCGAGACTCCGTTTGAAGATCGAATCGTCGCACTCCTAAACGACGACTCGACGGAAGTCGGACGCGTTCACCTGGGTATCGTGCACGTGTTCAAATTGAAAGAGCCGAAGGTCCAGAAGCGTGAGGCGATGATTACCGGTCTGACGTTTCTGACAAAAGAGGAACTAATAGCTCGCCGTGAATCGTTCGAAAGCTGGTCACAGATTTGCGTGGACTCGCTCGACCGTCTGCTCCTGTAGTCGCTCCCCTCCCTGCCATGCCGGAGCTGCGCGAAGGTGGGTGGGAAGCGCGGCCCTGATGTTCGATGGACAACGCGCGGCGCGCCGCCCCGAGGTCGGCGGCTACAGCATCACCAAACGCGCCTACTGCTCCCTCTGCGGCACAAATGCAATGTCGTCGATCTGCCAGCGACCAACCGGATGCGAAATGGTAAGGTTAATATCGGCGTATCTTGCCGGATAGTTGATGCGTGCGTGGAAGCTGCCTCGCGGCTCGAAAAATTGTGATTGAAATTCAATCTCGCCTTGGACGTCAATCGGGCCAGCAGGCGCTCCGAGCTTCGCAACGTTGTTCATAAACTCCTGCTGCGCCGATACCGGGAAGTTCATGCGCGCCTGCGGGCTCAGCCTCGAGGCGAAAAAGTTCAGGTCGTGCTGGACTATAATGCGCTGGACCGCTTCCCTGCCAAATTCTCGTCCCTCCTTTGCCATCGTCTGCTTGTTCGAGGTAAGCCACCAAAACCCGGCGCCGAGTAACGCCACTAGGATAATCAAGATAACCAGGACCTGCCCGGACGAGTTCGATCGAGAATTCATTTTCAAGTTTTTCATATCAGCGGCCGAAACCAAAACCGATGCCTTTAATCACCTCACCGTTACGAATGAGCGCGCCATGGGTCTGCTTGCCTGTGTAAGCGCCGAAGCGATTTCGGGCATCGACCTTAAAATGAACCAGGTAGCCGTAGAGATGCTCGCCCTTGGTCCCCAAATCTGCCGGTTTCGGTTCCTCGATCCATTCCACGCGCGCGCTCCCCGGATCAATCAGTTGTGTTTCAAGCCATTTCATCACGATTTCTTTGTAATGAGCGGGATACGGTCCGTAACGCTCCGCATCCGCCGGTTGGGTTTCTGCGCTTAAATTGACGACAGCGCACATTGCCATAAAAGATGTGCCAACCAGCAACGCAAGCGTTTTCATGCTCCGATCTTCTACCGGGCGGATTTGCTAGTCCAGCCTTAATCAGGCGGCGCATCTGGAACAAGACGTTGTAGCCACGCTCCGTGAGCCGTCCAGCTTTCACGCCTGTAATTGACCGCCCAGGCTCCGCCCCGCGAGCTTTCGCGGCTCTGGCGCGCACGACGCATTGCGGTGACGGCAGCAAGCCATGCTTTTCTTTTGCAGGGGATTTCTCTATTGATCGTCGGATGACAAACCGATTGATTTCCTGGTTGCTAACTATTTGTCTTTTCTTTGCGGTTTCAACCGCCGCATCTGCACAAACGGCGACGCCCACGCCCGCGGAGGTAGCGGCACAAAACGTGAAGCGAATCGATCCAGCCGACGCAACACAAGCATGGCTAGCCACTGTTCCGCAGGAGAAAAGAGAAAAATCCGACGCATATTTCGAGGGCGGTTATTGGCTGATTCTCTGGAATTTTCTTCTCGCCGCAGGGATTTCGATCCTGCTTCTGACCTCGCGAATTTCAGCGCACCTGCGCGATTTCGCGGAACGCGCCAGCAGATTCAAGACATTCCAGGTGGCTGTCTACGCGATCCCCTATCTGCTGCTTGTGTATTTATTGAGTTTCCCACTGAATCTGTATGAGCATTTCTACCGCGAACATCGATACGGTCTGGCGACCCAGAGTTTTTTGCCATGGTTTCGCGAGCAATTGATCGGCCTCGGCGTAACGCTGATTGCGGGAACATTGCTGCTGATTGCCCTCTACGCGGTGTTTCGGCGTGCATCGCGCACGTGGTGGATCTGGGGGACTATCGTGACACTGGTCTTTTCGTTCGCCGGTGCTTTTATCGCGCCGGTCTATATCGAGCCGCTCTTCAATACCTATAAACCCCTGGCGAACCCGAAAATCAGAGACCCGATTCTGGCGATGGCTCGGGCGAATCAAATTCCAGTCACGCAGGTTTTCGAAGTGGATGCCTCGCGTCAGACAACGCGTGTAAGCGCAAATGTTTCAGGATTCCTCGGCACAACGCGCATTGCGCTGAACGACAATCTGCTCAAGCAATGCACGCTCCCGGAAATTCGCATGGTGATGGCGCACGAGATGGGCCACTATGTGCTTAATCACGGCGCGAAACTGCTGACTTATTCCGGAATTCTTATCCTCGTGGGATTCGCGCTTACTCGCACTCTCTTTGACGTCGCCGTCAGGCGCTGGGGAAACAAATGGGGTGTTCGCGGCATTGCTGATCCGGCCGGGCTTCCATTGCTCGTATTGATTTTGAGTACGTTACTTTTCGTCGCCACTCCGCTTCTCAATACCGTGGTACGCGTAACGGAACGAGAAGCCGACGCTTTCGGACTCAAC
>QHOW01000170.1 GCA_003219435.1 Verrucomicrobiota bacterium
CTCCGTCCAGGATATCGTTTGCGATGGTACCGTAGTAGGCCTCGTCAACAAGGTACATCGACGGCAAGAGCGTTGGCGAACGCAGGATGACGACCAGCGCGATGATGACCACGTTGACCCAACGGCTTTCACATCGGGTCATAAGTGACGGCTCTGCTCAAGCTTGTTACAGTCCTCCGCGATTCACATCTTTCGCGCTCTGCAGATTCGCTGTGCGTCGCCGAACAAGATTGCTCTACCGATGTCGTAACACAAGTCCGGTGTGCAATTGTCGATTCTAACGCTGCTTAAGAATCGAGCTCCGCGTGCCGCGCGGGTGGCTGGCAATGATGCGGCCATCTTTCATTTCGTGGATCCAATCGCAGGCTTCCGCGATAACCGGGTTGTGCGTGGCGAGCAGCAGAGCTTTCCCGCCTTGCTGGACGATGTTTTGCAGCAACTCAAAAGCGCGCTCCGAATTCGCGGTATCGAGATTGCCGGTCGGCTCGTCTGCCAGGATCACTCGCGGGTCGTTGGCCAATGCGCGCGCGATAGCGACACGCTGTTGTTCGCCTCCCGAAAGATGACGGCTGGGTCTGCGCAGTTTGTCGCCTAATCCTACCGCTTCCAGCAATCCAGCAGCTCGCTCGCGCATCTCGTTATCGGAAAGCTGTCCCAGTCGGCGCATTGGGATCATCACGTTCTCCTGCGCGGTGAAGTCTTCCATCAGGAAATGAAATTGAAAAATGAAGCCGATGAACCTGCTCCGTTTGTGTGCCATCGCGTCATCGCTCAGGTGCGATACCGGCTCCGATTCGATGGAAACCCGTCCGGCATCGGGCGGATCGAGTAGACCGAGAATATAGAGCAATGTGCTCTTGCCGCAGCCGGACGGGCCGACAACGGCGTGGATGCTGCCTGGCTCGAGATCAAGCGAAACTCCGCGAAGCGCGTGCACGCGCTCCTCCTCTTCGCCGAGATAGCGTTCGATGTCGTGGCAACTGAGGCAGATCTCCGCGTTCACCTGGAACCTCGAATTGTGACCACTGGTGGCAGCTCAGCGGCGCGGCGCGCGGGCACATAACTCGCAATGAAGACGGCGAGGATGGCAAGCAACGTGGCGAAGACGTAGTGCCGCCAATCCCAGGTCACCAGGAAGTAATCGGCGTAGAGCAAGCCGCGGATCCGAATAGGAATGTGCGACACGCCCCAGGTCATTAACGCGCCGAGCAAACAGCCGAGCAAGGATCCGGCCCCGGCGATCAGCGCTCCCTGCCACAAGAAAATCGAGGAAATATCTATCCGCCGGTAACCCATCGAACGCAAAATTGCGATTTCCTTTATTTTCGCGAGCACAGACATCGTCAGCACATTAAAAATGCCGAAACCAGCGAGCAGGATGATAAGAGAGACGGTAATGGCAGCGGACATTCTTAAGGTAAGAAAAAGTTGCAGCGTGCTCTCCTCGCGTTCCTGCCAGCTCGATGCCCCATGCTGAAACAGCGTTTCGAAATGACTGGCGAGAGCCGGCGCGCGGTCTGGATCGCGCAGTTTGTAGATGATCAGCGAAGCTCCAAACGGTCTTTGCAGCAGGGTCTGAGCGATCCTTGCATGTGAGTAAACCCGGGTTGAATCGATTGATCCGACTCCGGCACGGGCGATCGCCGCTACGGTGAAACGCCAGTACTCGCCGTTGGGCGAAAGCAATTGCACCGTGTCGCCTACCCCAGCTTGAAGTATCTCGGCCAACTTGGAGCCGACGATGATCGAGCTGGTGTTATTTCGGAAGTCATCGAAGCTGCCTTCAACCAATTGGTGCAGAAGATCCGTCGTTTGCGCGTGCAGCGCCGGTTCGATGCCGTAAAGTTCGACAGTTGCGTTCTCAAATCCTGCGCGTGCACTGACGGTGCCACGCAGGACCGGTGAACAGGAAACGACGTTGGAAAATTGCCGGCTGACCCGCATGATTTCGTTCGCATCCGTAATCCCCTCAAAGTAGAGGCGTCGTGGCGCTTTCCCGTTTGAACTCTTGGAAGAGACCATGAGCGGTTCGTAGCGCGGACGGAAACGTGACTTGATAACGAGGGCGCCGTTGCTGCCAATCGTTGAATCAATGAAATGCTGGGCGAAGCCCTCTGTCTGTGCCTGGGTGCAGATGAAGATGGCGACGCCGAAAACGACGCCGCTCAGACTGAGGAGCAAGGCCCGTTTGCGGTGAGTCAAAAAGCGTAGAGCAATGTAAAGCGACGGCGTCACGGTTCCTTCGGCAGCGGCGGTACACTAACCATTCGTTGCCGCACTGGCTCCCCGGGCCGCAACTTGTCCTGGTTGGAAACGACTACGCGATTGCCTTCGGAGAGACCGCTTACCGCTTCGGCGAAATCGAGGGTCCGAAATCCAACCTGGACGGTGCGAGAACGCACAACGCCTCGTTTGACCACCAAGGCTTGATCGACAATGAGGGCGCGTGTTGGGACGAGCAGAACGTTTTGATGTGTGCCTGTGATAATGTTCATTTCGCCAGTCATACCGGCCATCAAATTGTCGGGAGGATTTTCCATCTCCAGTACGATCGTATACCGCTGCGTAGTTGGGTCGGCCGCAGGCTGGATGGATGTAACGCGCGCGGTGAAAGTCCGGGTTCGATAGGCATACAATTGCAGTTTCGCCTTCATACCAGGTTGCACCTCGCCTACGTCTTCTTCGTTAACTTCGCCGCGCACGTAGTTCTTACGCGAGGACACCGTGAAGAGCTCATTACCGTCCGAAACCAGTTCGCCATCGATGGTTTGGACATTCGTCAGCAGTCCGTCAATGGGGGCCTGGACCTCGGCGCTCTTCATCTGCGCCTCGAGCTTTTTGGCGGCTTCCCCCAGAGCATTGAGATTACGATCGCGCTCGATGCGTTCCGTCTCCACGACGCCTCGCAGCCGCTTCGCTTCGCTCTTCGCCTTTTCGTATTCAACCACTGGCACGCTGCCTGACGAGACCACTTTTTCGAGCCGTTGCAGATTGTCTTCCGCCGCCTTGAGCAGCTCCGAAGAGGGAAGGGCGAGTTCAGCGCGTTGCATAGCGGCATCCAAATCCGCCCGCGCTTGCTTGAGTTGTCGGGCGGTTGTCTCGTCGGCGATGGTCGCCAACAATTGCCCTTTCTCCACGCTCTTCCCGATCGCGCCACGCCCGGCCGAGAACGGTTCTGCCAACTGGATGAATCCGGAATTTTGAGCGCGAACATGCACCACAAACGCGGGCTCGATTCGCGCCGTCCCGTAAACTGCGGAGATGGCCGTGCCGCGACGGACGGTAGCCACTTCCGCCACTGGCATCAGGAAGTAGTATGCCACTGCAAAAACAAGAGCGAGCAGCGCTACACCGCCCCACAAAACCCTTTTTGATTCCGGCAATTTCAACTGCAGGAACTAATGCACGTTTTGCGCGGTGTCGTCTGAAAATTGAAAATAACGCCCGGTTGCGCGGTCCCACTCGGCCAGTGCGAGATTGTGTTGATAGATGGCGTCCAGCAATCCGCTCCTGGTTTCCAGAAAAGCATTTTCAGTGTCGCGATATTCAAGGGGCGAGGCGAGACCGCTGGCGACATTTTGCTGGACCGCTTGCGCGCTTTCCTCGGCAGCCGCGGACGCTGCCGCGAGCGATCTTTCGCGAACCTCGGTCATCTTCAGATCGTTCGCGATGCGCGACAGTTCGCGACCGATATTTGCTTCCAGTTTCCGGCAGGTCAACTCGTTTATCTCCCGTGCTGCGCGCGCCCTCAGAGCTGCGCCCCCTACTTTGCCGTTATCGACGACCCGCCATGTGTACGCCGCCTTCTCACGAATTTCCGACGAAATAAAGTCCTGGGTCCTGCTGGTTGAGCCTTCGCGATGAATTCCCGTGATCGGGACGTAATCGCCTGAAATACTTCCCGCCACGGCGGGATAATAGTCGGCTTCGATAATCCGTTGATCTTCGTTGGCAGCTCGCACGAATAAACGCGCGAGTTTGAGATCGGCCCTTCTCTGTAAAGCCGCTGCTGTTTCGGAATCAAGATCGACCCGCATCGGAACAAACTGCAGCTCGCCTTCAGGCTCGGGCAACGATGCTTTCGCGTCGGGATCGATAGCCATCGCTTCGGCCAATTTCAATTGTGCGTCCAAATACCACCGATGCGTGCTTTCAATTTGTGGGTCCAGCTCAGACGCCTGGACAGTCGCGCTGGCAAACGCGCTCCGATCGGCCAACCCAGCCTCGTAACGATTTTTCTGAGTAGCAACATTCTCTCGCAGCCTTCGCCGTTGTTCTTCCCGGACAGATTCCAGCGACCGAGTGTAAAGCGCCGTGTAGAATGCCAGTCGCGTCGCGTGTAACTGCTCCACGACGGCAACATTCAATTGCTGTTGCGCAATCAAGACTTCGATATCTCCGCGCCGGAGCGAAGATGGCACCCCGGCGTTGAACAAGGTCTGCGTTAAGAAGCCGCGCCCCAAGGCAAAGCCTTTTATTCCGCTCTCACCGGCCCGGTGGCCGCCCTGAATACCGGCCGGGACGCCCACTTCGGCGCGGGGCCAGACAACGGAACGAAAAACAAGGCGTTGCCCAGCCGCCTGCTCGAGACCTGATTTCGCTTCCTGGATGGCGGGGTTTTTTTCAAGTGTCCTTTGCAGAACGGTCTCAAGGGTGATGGCGTCGCTCGCTCGGGCGAAACAAGACGCCACAATCAAGGCAGAGAACTTCAGCCAGAGCGCCGTGAGTCCTGGGGAGCGCACCCATCTTGCCTGCAGTGTTCGGCATCTTGCCGGACACCGGCGCGTCAGCATGATGCCGACGCGACCACGCTGGAAGCGTGCGCTCCCCGTTGAGCGGCCAACGCTTCCCAGAATAAGAGCACGTCGTTTCATCGCCGGCTTAGTTTCGCGGGCGGACGTGCCACATCGGAAGCTTGCGCCGCGTTACGATTGTCGTTCTTC
This sequence comes from Verrucomicrobiota bacterium, assembly GCA_003219435.1. Lineage (GTDB taxonomy): Bacteria > Verrucomicrobiota > Verrucomicrobiia > Chthoniobacterales > UBA10450 > Udaeobacter. The sequence goes on from QHOW01000170.1 coordinate 4,944, forward strand.
GCATTTTTTATTTTGGATCCGAAATCGAGCGCTTCCGCAGAACTCGAACAGGCGTGCGCGAGACGGGCAAGAGCCACGTTGTGCAAATAAATTGCGCTTAATCGAGTAGTACGAGTCCCAGTTACATCGGATGCGGCTTGTAGAGTGTCGAGTTGTGTTCCCAATCCAGCGGCGAAATTCCCTTTGGCGATCTCAAGGGCCTCGTCTGCCGTCTGCACATTTTTTATTTCCGCCTGGAGCACGCGTTCAGCTTGTTCGAGATCGAAAAAAGCACTGCGCACTTCCGAGGCGACGCCGCGCCGAGCCGCTGCCAGCGCCTCCCCGGCTGCTTCGCGCCGGGCGCGCGTTGCCTGCATTCGCCCTCTGGTGGCAAACCCATCGAAGATATTCCACGTTGCGTTTATCCCCACCACATACCCATAATTAAATTCCTGACCGACTTCCGGATCGCGTTCGCTGTAAACCTCATACCCGGAAAAAGCCCGGACATGCGGGCGCGACCCGCTCCGGTCCAGGATATATTGCTGGTCTTGGATCTGGATATCCTTCTGCCGAGCTTTGATTACCGCCCGGTTCGCATCGGCCCGAGCCAGGCATTCGTTCAGATCCGGATGGTTCGGCTCATATTGCAATTCTCCCGAAACCTCGAAGGGGGCCGCCTTGGCTCCGGGACCAGCGTCCGCGCCAAAGAGGTCGCCGAGTCGGAGGTAGGAATTTCTCAATTGTGTTTCCGCGTTGAAAAGTTCTGGCCGCTCATTGGCAAGGGCCACTTCAGCGCGCTGCACGTTCAATTTGCCGACAATGCCGGCGCTGAAACTTTGCTGCTGGCCCTTGAGGTCCTCGTCCAGGACGCGCACCGAATCTTGACGCACCCGCACTTTCGCCCGATTCAGGAGAATTTCGTTAAACGCGATCCGCACATCCATTGCCACCCGGCTGGCGATCTCCTGCAGCTCATAATTCTGCTTCTCGATATCCAACCGCGCGATGGCCACCTGGCTCGTTACTGCTCCGCCAGTGTAAATGTTCTGTTCAACGCGCAGCGTTGCATTGTAATCTTCCTCCCGGAGTCGGGTCTCGCTCTGTTGCTGTCGTTTGTCGTACAATCCAGTCGAGCTGATCGAGGGGAGAAATCCCGAGCGCGCTTCAATGAAACCGCCGCGCGCTGCCTGCACTTTCTTGCGCGCAATCGCAATATCCGGGTTCTGGGCTTGAGCGGTGGCGACCGCTTGTTCGATAGTGTAGGTGGGCGCCGTGTGCGCTCGGCTGGCCACCGCAAAGGTGGCCAGGAATACAACGGCGCCGAGCTCCAAACGCATTTCGTCTATCTCCTTGCCAGGGCCTTCCTTGCAACAAGGATGCCCGTGGACTTCATCTTTATATCAGTTCTTGCAAGACCGGGCGATCTCGGCCAAATTCGGCGCTTGCAATAGTTGGAGCCGCTACGGACGGGCATAATTTACCTTAATTGACGCGGCCTAATTTGTAATCTTGCTCCGATTGATGCAAAGCGAATAGCCTTTTAGCCTTATCAGCCTAGAAATGAGAAAAATAAGAATCGCCATCGTCGGAGTTGGAAACTGCGCCAGCTCACTTGTTCAGGGAATAAATTTTTATGACGGCTCCTCCGTTGACGGCAGCGGCGTGGGACTGATGCACCGGCAAATCAGCTCATACCGGCCGAACGATATCGAAGTCGTCGCGGCCTTTGATATCGATCGGCGCAAAGTCGGTCTGGACGTTAGCAAAGCCATCTTCTCACCGCCGAATTGCACCAAAGTCTTCTGCGACAAAACCAAACTCACTGGTGCGATCGTGAAGATGGGTTGCGTGTTCGACGGGTTCGCCCCGCACATGCGCGACCAGGACCCGCTGCGCACATTTCTGCCGCTTGAAAAAGAATCGACTCGCGAACAGATCATCGCCGAGTTGCGTGATTCC
>QHOW01000171.1 GCA_003219435.1 Verrucomicrobiota bacterium
TTAAGACTTTCGTCGATCGTGAGATTCACGAGCGACGTCGAGACGAGCGACGACTTGGCGAGCATCGTACTACAAAGCATCAGCTCCAAGCGAGAAAATCATGCGTTGCCGATGCACGAAGTTATCGCCTTGCTTCGCATGGCTTCAAGCGTTGGCTGACCGCGATGTAAGACTCCAGATCGAGTCTTGCTCCAAATAGAGAACAATCGCCGCTCAATCAAAGCGATTCTACGGGCATCCTGGGGCGGCCAAATCAGCCTCATGCGTTAGAGGTCCGGCAGTTTCAGCCGCTCACATGCGCAGTCCCAACTTCAACCGGCTTTGCTCAGATTGTCAGCTCGAGGTACCGACCGAGCAGCCTCGAATGCTTTCGGGGTTGGTCACGAGCGGTTTGCTGTGTTTTAATTGCTGGTTGCGAGGGCCTGTAGCTCAGCGGTTAGAGCAGGGGACTCATAATCCCTTGGTCCCAGGTTCGAATCCTGGCGGGCCCAAATTTCATTTTCGATTTTTGATTTTTGATTTGCGATTATCGATGTCGTGCAACGAGTCGCGCGCATTGCTTTAGGTATTATCGAGATTACGACGTTCAGCGTGCTGATTCTGGTCGCGCGGTGCGCGAATTATCAGGATGTATTTGTCGCCGGGAACGTCTATTTCACCGATGCAGACTGCTATGCGCGAATGACGCGCGCGCGGATGTGCGAGAAAACGCCGGGGTTAATCCTGCGTCATCACGATTTCGAAAATTTTCCCGGGGGAACGACTCCGCACACGACCGCGCCGCTCGATTATCTCATTCTCGCGTTGTCGATCCTGCTGAAACCCTTTACTACACACGCATTCGATCTGGCTGGGGCGCTTATTTCGCCGCTGCTCGCTTTACTGATGGGTTGGTTTTTATGGTGGTGGTCGCGGCGAATGAAATTCCGCTACGGTTGGCTAATGCTGATTCTGTACGCGATCAGTCCGATTCTTGTTCACGGAGCCGAGTTTGGCCGGCCTGATCATCAATCGTTGCTGATGCTGCTCGTGATGGTTGCGATTTGCGCGGAATGGCGTCTGCGACACGATCCAACGGCGGGATGGAGCGTGTTGAGTGGAATCGCGTGGGGACTGGCAATCTGGATATCTGCTTACGAACCGCTCCTCCTCTTCATCCTCGTGATCGTGCTCTTGCTCGTGCTCGACATACTGGAAAATCGGCGCTCGCTCCTGGCGAAATATCGGCGCCCTGGCTGGATTTGTTTTCTGTTGATTATCGCAATCGCACTCCTGATCGAACGGCGCATTCCATCATTCTCGATTTTTTATTCCGGCGAGGTTTTCAAAAACTGGTCGCGCAACATCGGCGAACTAGCACACGTCTGGCCGACAAATCCGATTTGGTTGCACTGGGTTGGTTACTTTCTTCTGGTCGCACCGTTTCTTATTTGGTCCGGGCTATGGAAGAGCAAGAGTAAGAGCGAACCCTCGCTACTTTTCATCGTCGTTATCCTCATCGCCACCTACTTCCTCACAATTTGGCAGGCGCGCTGGGCATATTTTTTCGTTTTGATCTTTGCAATTGCGCTTCCGGCTTTGCTTGAGCCGATCAAATCGCGCGCGGCGGTTTCGATCGCTTTCATATTGTCGATCCTTCCGATCTTGCGCGATTGGGATGCGCGCCTCTGGCCTAATGAGACTGAGTTCGCTCGTCGAATCGAACAGCGAAACGAATCGATCCAGTTGCGCGAACTGGCAATCAATCTGCGATCGTCCGAGACGCGCCCGTTTCTTGCGCCGTGGTGGCTTTCGCCGGCGATTGCCTATTGGTCGGGGCAACCTGGCGTCGCTGGAGCATCGCACGAGAGCCTGGAAGGAATTGAGCAGAGTGCGCGGTTTTTTCTCAGTCAGGATTGGCAAACGGCGCACAAAATTCTGGAGGATCGCCGGGTGGCGTGGGTCGTCGCTTACGATTTCGAACGCGTGGCGCGGAATTCCTCCGCGATTCTAGGTGTGGGATTGCCTCCGTATCCGCTCTGTTTCGTCCTCGATAGGAGGCCCGCCCAAGTGCCGCCGTTCCTGGTCTTGTCGGCTCAGAACGGGGCCGGCAAGCTTTACCGAGCCGTTGAACGATAAAAAAATGCCTCTCGCTGTGTGAGAATACGTTGACAGTGTGGACGGAGTGTCACAATAATAGCCAATGCTGAAAAGATTCATTCCGCAAAAACCGACGTCATCGATCCCGGAACGGTCGCCAAACTCGGAGGCGGATGAAGATAAACGCGTCGCTGACCGCGACGAATCAAGACCACCACCAACAACAACTAACTATCAAAAAATTATGGCTGAACACTCTGGCAAGGATGTCCTCTCGAGCGACGTCGAGATCAAGGGCTCAATAAAGTTTCAAAAAGAACTTCTCATCGACGGGAAGGTCGAAGGCGAAATCAATTCAGACGGGGTCTTAACGATTGGCGAGAATGCTGATATTCGTGGCGAAATAAAAACGAAATCGATCACGGTATTCGGGAAGGTGCACGGCAATATCACGGTGGCCGAGCGCTGCGAACTAAAATCGAAGTGCACGTTGCAAGGAGATTTGAAAGCAGCGCGTCTCGTCATTGAAGATGGAGCGACTTTTATTGGCAAATCGGAAGTCACGAGCGGGACGCTCCCTGCAAAGTCGACCTCGGGCCGCCCGGAAGTCGTGCGGCACGACGAACCGATCAAGGCGGCCTTTGGAGGGCGCGGATAAGGAAAGGGGTTGGCTGAGCAACCAGTGGCCGACACGTCGCCTGCCAAGATCAGTGTGGAATGCCCGCACTGTGGCTTTATGCAGGTGGAGTATGCGGCAGCCAAAAGCTCGATCTGCCGCCAGTGCGGTCGTTACTTTTCCCCATTTGCACCGAAGACCGCCCTGAAGTTGCGGGCAAAAGAAGAAGCGCCCACAGCGGCCACGCCGGAGAATTCGTCCATCTTTCACAGGTTTGAGGGTTTTTGGAAAAGGCGGCGTAGCTCGATTATCGAGTGTTTTGAATGTAAGCGGAAACAGCAGGTCTGCGGCGCGGCGACTTCCACAATCTGCCCCGGATGCAGCGCGCATATAGATCTCCGCGATTACAAGATCACGAGCGGATTCAGCCGAACGATCCGGACGCGTGGGGACGTGCATCTCACCGCCAAAGGCGATCTGAGCAGCAGTAGCGTAAATTGTCGATCGGCCCTGATAGAAGGCCAGCTGCGTGGCAACCTGCATTGCGATACGGCGACAATTAATTTTTCAGGAAGGATTCCGGGACGGCTTAGCGGTCGACACCTAATCGTCAATCGTAAGGCCGACATTCATTGCTTCCGGCAGGTCCGAGTTGGAAGTATTGAAATCAAGGGAAAGATGTCAGGTGAAATCATTGCCCAAATGGTTACGGTTTACAAGAAGGGCTCACTCGAAGGGAAAGTTACCGCCAGGGCGATCTCGGTTGAAAAGGGCGGAATGTTTTCCGGCGAGTTGGTCATCGGCCAGCCCGATCTGATACAGGGAGAATTATTGCCAGGACAAAAACCAGGCGCGGCGAGCGTGGCGGGCCTTGATATTTCGGGAGAGGCACCCCAACCTTTGCCGGCGACTTAACGATCGTTTCAATGCAAAGACTGCATCCGCGCAGTCCGTACGAAAAACTTGGCGGCTACGTCCACCTGCCGCGTTTGATCGACAAGGCGAGACTGCATCGCAAGGGATTGCTTAACGGCTACAATTATAAGACTGTTGGTTTCGATAAGCACTTGCTCGCCTTCCTAAAAATTGACGGCGATGCATTTGAAGAGATTGCCAGCAGACTGGAGGACGACGGCGCAATTCTAAACTGGGTGCGGGAAAACGCAGCGAAACATTCCCCGGATGCGATCGAACAGTGGAACCAGGCGATGATTTCGCGTCATCCCGACACCGCTGCAAAAAAGGCGCGCTTTCTCCATTTTCTGAAAGAAGCCGGAGGCGACGGACGCAAGGATATTCGGACTTATTTCGATCTAATCGAGTTTGACGAAGGCCGCCTCAAATAGCCGGGGCTTACGATTTTGCCCCGTCCCGGTCGCTCTGAGATGCTGAGCAGCAAATATGGTCCGCCACCGACCGCAGCTACAGCGTTCGAGATGGCTAATTTTAACGAGGAAGCAGCGTGGGCAGGCTGCGCAATTTGAAACCAAAAAAGATCGCCAGCAGGCCGAACACGATTGCGTAGGACCCGATGAGCCAGATTAGGGCAAGAGCGCCCGGAGCTGGATTCCACATAAGCAGCACGGCAAAGATAATCGATGCCAGGCCCATAAGGATCAGGAACCACTCGCCTTTAATTTCCCGGCGTAGTTTGATTGCCAGCGCAATCTCGGACGCGCCGATCATAAGCGCCCAGGCCGCAATATAGATAAGCAGCGCCAGTGCGGTTATCTGGGGTGCGCGGAATGTGATCACTCCAATAATAATTCCGATGATGCCGATGATAAGATGAAAGCCCCAGTCGGAATCAGAAGAGCGACCGGCAATGGCTCCTACAACGCGAAATATCCCGTCCACGAGCACCCATGCTCCGAAGAAAATTACCAGCACCGCCAGAGTCAAGCCAGGATAGGCAAATGCAATAACACCGAACACAATTGCAGCGATACCCCTTAGCACCGGAACCCACCAATGACGTTTTAAAGTTTCGAGGATCATTCGTTCGTTTTAGAACTCCGCTAGCGCGCTCGCAAGCTCCAT
>QHOW01000172.1 GCA_003219435.1 Verrucomicrobiota bacterium
CGTTGCGAAGTCTCCTCTGGACGATTTTGCTTCCAGGCGTTTTCGCTGGCTATGTGCTGTGGAGATTCTTCGGACTGGGCCGGACGCAGTTCGATTTGACCAGTGCGACGCAGTTGCTCGGCTTCGTGTGCATCGGTGCGGGTGTCGCGCTGCTTGCTGCGTGCATCTTTGAGTTTGCCCGGAGCGGTCGGGGCATGCTCTCCCCGGTCGATCCACCGCGGCACTTGGTCATTCGCGGCCTCTACCGGTACGTGCGAAATCCGATGTACCTCTGCGTGACGATGATCATCTTGGGTGAAGCGTTGGTGGCGCATTCCGTGGCGCTCGCCGTTTATTGGGCGTTCTGGTTCGTGTGTGCGAATCTCTTCGTCATCGCATACGAGGAGCCCACTGCGACTGCGCTTTGGAGAGTCGTCCGATGAGTACACTCAGCGGGTCGGACGTTGGATTCCGCGGTTCCGCCGCGATAACGAGTGACGGGTAACGGATGACGTACGCTGTCGGCGTAGTGAGCGACTGACGGCTACAGTTTTCCTCCGTCCTGATTACAGAACGCGGGGAAAACGAATATTCAGCTTAATGCAAATGTAGAGAACCAGGATCGCGCCAAGTGTGGAAAAAATAAGGCCGGCGGGATGAAATCGTCCCGTTGTCGGCGGCGAAAACATGTGGGTAACCGCGCCGCCGATGATCGATCCGATGATGCCGAGCACGATTGTCCAGAAAATCGTCATGTGCACGTGCATCACCGATTTCGCGATCACGCCCGCGATCAACCCAACAACAATGTACCAGATTAAGTGAATCATAATTTTTCCTCCGTTGTTTGCCTGCAGAAAGTTGCCGAGTATGGCCAGGCGTTTCACAATTGACCAGACTTTTCTCGAAAGAGAAAGGATTAGCTCATGTAGTCCGAGCCGGCCGGGCTAGCTCGCCTACATACCACCGTGCATCGGTGCAGGTTGATTCATCTCCGGAGGCGGTGTTGTTACTCGCTGCTGAGTGGTGGTAGTCGTAGTCGTGGTGGCGGGCTGCTCAGACGCACAGGAGCTTAGAATCATACCGAGAACCGGCAGTGCGAAAGTGAAAATCAGTTTTTTCATAATCTGGAATTGATACCACGATCAAAGCAATTTCACCACATTTGATGGTCGCTGTGGGCTGCCGTAACCATTCCCAAAAGTTGCGGATTTTCTACTGACCCGTTGAATACCTCCATCGCTTTGGTGTTTTTGTGAAGCGATGAAGTGGTGAAGCGTTTGTGGCCCGTGCTTCAAAATGTTCCACCGACTCTTGGAGTTCCTGCAAAAGTAACTATTTCGTTACCTAATCTTCAAGAGCACAGCTTTCCTTAACCTCGAATTGTCATAGACTTCGATCAAAGTTTGAAAACGGAAGCTAACATCAACTGAAAGGGAAAATTCACATGACACCCAACTTATCAAATAATCAACCATGCAGAGCGGCTTGCGGTTGGCTTTGCGGCCCTGGCTTTAGCCGCTTCGGCAACGGCGCAGACTTACACGGTCACTGACTTGGGCACGCTCGGCAGCAACAGGCTGGGAAGCTACAGCGAGGCTTATTGCATTAACTCGAGCGGCCAGGTAGGCGGCCAATCCAGTTCCTCGTCGCGTGGGCTCACAGACCCGGCGTTTCTCTACAGCAATGGGGGGATGAACTCAATCGGATCACTAGGTGGCGAGTACGGGTCGGCGCGGGGCATCAACTTCTCCGGGCAAATTGCCGGCTACTCGACCCTTCGCAGCGGATCTTATCACGCCTTCCTCTACACCGGCGGGCAAATGACCGATATCGGAACGTTGGGCGAAGATTACAGCGCGGCTTACGCACTGAACGACGCCGGTCAAGTGGTCGGCACATCGGTGAATGCCAACGGAGACGAGCACGCGTTCCTCTACAGCAATGGCCAGATGACCGACCTGGGAACACTCGGCGGCGACACGAGCACCGCCTCTGGGATCAATTATCGAGGAGTGATCGTAGGCTATGCCTACAACGCGGTTGGCAACTTTCTCGGCTTTGTCTATCGCAATGGGAGGATGAGTGCGCTCGGCACCCTCGGCGGCACGTGGAGCATTGCCAACGCGATCAACGACAGCAACCAGATTACCGGTCAAGGTTATACCCGGAATAACTTCGCCGCACACGCCTTCCGGCTCGCCAACGGCACAATGGCTGACCTCGGCACGCTCGGCGGCAACTACTCATGGGGTCTTGCAATTAACAACGGCGGCACAGTTGTTGGTCGATCGGATATTCGAGATGGCTCCCAGCACGCATTCATCTCCACCAATGGCGGCCGAATGCAGGACTTGAACGGCATGATCCCAGCGGGAAGCGGATGGGTGCTTGGTGAAGCCACGGCCATTAACGACGCGGGACAAATCGCAGGCGACGGCACGGTGCACGGCCAGCAACACGCGTTTCTGCTCACCCCCGCGCGATAGAAGCTAAACAACTGGGAAGGGATAGCCGCCGGGGATTCGCCCGCCGTCGCGATCTACATCGAACGCCGAATGATACAGGGCTGTGCTCATCGACCGGCGGTTACAGATTTTCCTGATTTCCTGATTCGTTTATTTTGGGAAGTCCTTGCGACGGAACACCGCAACCAGGTCGCGAGACGCCCGCCACGGCGGGCAGGCAATGCGCTACCCAGACGCAGAGAATTGGGTAGTGGCTCAGTTTGCGCTCTGGCCTGCGCCACCTAAAATTTCAAACTGAGCCACTACCGAGAATTGCGTTGACTCGCGTTAACACCGCTTCACAGTCAACCTGAGCGGCTTAATTACGAGCCGGTCGAACCAATAGAAAGAAAGACGCTGCATGAAAAAATATCTTACTCTCGCGGTTAACGCCGCCTTCCTCACTACGTGGTCAGCCATTAGTTTCGCCCAAAGCGACGCTCCGTATACGGAAGGCACCGTTTGGAACGTCACCCTGGTTAAGGCCAAATACGGCATGACCGACGAGTACCTCAAAGGTCTGGCCAAGACCTTCAAAGGGGGATTAGACGAAGCCAAAAAGCAGGGCCTTGTTCTCGATTACAAGATCCTCATCGGAGACGCCGCTAACCCGCAGGACTTCGACATCCTGCTCATGGTCGAATCCAAAAATATGGCCGCGCTTGATAATGCGCGTGAAAAATTCGACCCGATCGCCAGAAAGATCGAGGGCGCTCCCGATCAACAGCGTGCGACCGCGACCAAGCGCCTGGAAATTCGCGAAATCATGGGCAGCAAGCTGATGCGGGAAATCACTCTCAAGTAGTAATCCCCTTCACTTTAGCAGCGCGCGCCGGGATCCTGCTTCGCGGTGCGCCCCCTTTTACTGCCGAGGCGCAGGCGCAACTTAGAGATCTGCGTCCGTTGCATTTGGCGGCTCTTAGTTTAAGCAAATCATATGGAGTTCACTGGTGGATGCGTTTGTGGTGGGACACGATACGTGTTGAAGAGTGTCCCTTTTTCCCTCGGCGATTGTCATTGCATAGATTGCCGGCGAAGCGCGGGTGCCCCTTATGTCACCTGGGGATCGGTGCCTCGCGGAGATCTCGTCGTTACAAAGGGCGAGCCGCGCAAAATTGCGCATGCGAATCGGATTCGCTCTTTTGCTGCATGTTGCGGCACGCATTTGTTTTTCGAGGACAGCAAAGATTCAGACGCAATCGATGTCACGATCGCGTCGCTTGACGACCCGGCCCCATTTGCCCCACAGAAAGCGATCTGGCTGGAGGATAAATTGCCCTGGGTTAAGCTCGACGAGTCGCTGCCGTCATTCCAGAAGAGCTCACAAACCTCCTGAACGTGAGAAAAAATTCGCCTCTTATATCGTGTCAAAAACTATGAAGAAACATCACTTCTCTTTATTTCGATTACTTGGATCAGCGTTTATTTTTCAAATCGTTTTATCAATAAATGTTTTTGCGGAGATCAAGCGAGATTACGGCACCTATCCTGTGCCTCCCGCTCCTCCTCTACCTGCGGCTGGAGGAACGATTATTGATCCTACCTTTGAGACCACAATTATGCGGCTGACAGATGCCAATGATGGCCCTGACTGTGTGAATGCCTATTCCTATTGGCCAACGTTCAACATCAATAATACGCGGCTTTTGGTTCATAGTGGCGTCTCTCCACTCCTCTATCGATTCGATCCCGTCAATTTCACAATCATCGACAAAGCTGTCTGGGACACTCCTACTCCGATAGGGGGAAGCGTTGGTTGGGAGGACGCCATCTGGAGTGGGTCTGATCCCGACGTAATTTATGCCCACGACAATATTGGCATGCATTTATGGGCTTACAATGCAGCTACACAGACTTACACCCTAATCGCTGACTTTACTTCCCAGTATAATCCTGGTGATTACCTATGGCAGATGAGTAAAAGCATTAAGAACGATAATGTTTTCGCTTTCACGCGCCGCGATAGAAGATACAGCGTCGTAGGTTATTTGGTTTGGAAACGGGATACCAATCAAGTGATTTATGATGTGAATACGACTCAGCTGGACGAAGTTCAGGTTGATAAATCAGGAAGATATCTGGCTGTAAAAACAGGCCAACAGGGAGCTGGAGCTATTGAGGTTCAAGTAGTGGATTTGAAGACCTTAGCAGTTGAAAATCTAACAGACAACGGCCCTGACTATGCGCCTGGACATTCCGATAATGGAAACAAGATCGTCATCGGCGCCGACAATTGGAACAACCAGGTTACTTATCGAACTCTGGCAAATCCACATTCGTTTTATCCACTCATTAATTATCGAGATGACTGGACCCAGGATTACCATGTTTCCATGTTAGCGAATAATGAAAAGTGGGTCTTACTCAG
>QHOW01000173.1 GCA_003219435.1 Verrucomicrobiota bacterium
ATTTCTTTCGGCTGGAAGATCGGACATCGCTCGCGCGGCTTGGACTCGACGATTACTTTTTCGGCGACGTCGTCTCGATAATTGAATGGGCGGACCGCTTTTCCGAATTCATTCACGAGCAGGCGCGCTGGATTTTGTTCGAGATAAAGTCGGAAAATCAACGGGCCATCACCTTCCAAGGAGCGGCGGCTTTCCAGCCGCCGTTTACAAAAGGCGGCGGTCTAGAGACCGCCGCTCCTTGATGTCAGGCATGAAAATTCTCGCGCTCGAGCTTTCCACTGCACGCGGCAGCCTCGCCTGGCTGGACGGCGAGGTCGCGCTTGCGCGGGAATGGCCAAACGATCGGAAAAATTCCGCGGCCTTTTTTGAAAACCTGGACGCTGTCACGAAAAAATTTGGCGCTCCAGACACCATCATAGTGGGGCTTGGGCCGGGTTCGTATGCCGGGACGCGCATCGCGATATCAGCCGCGATTGGATTGCAAATTTCATCGGGGGCGCGCCTGATCGGTTTTCCATCGATCTGCGCAATAGAAAGCGCGGAAGCGCATTATTGGATGATTGGAGATGCGCGCCGGAAAACGTTTTTCTTCGCGCGGATCAGCACGAACGAACTGAGGGAAGGACCCGAGTTGTTTAGCGAAGAAGGGCTCAAGAGCAAACTCCTCTCGCTTCGGAATGATACGCCTGTCTTTTGTTCCGAATCGCTGCCGCAATTTCCGGGAGCAATGCTCCGTTATCCTTCCGCGCGACTGCTGGCTCGACTTGCTCAGGATCCAAATCGAAATTTTAGCCTGCCGCCGCTCGAGCCGATGTATTTACGAGAGCCCTATGTTACCATGTTACCATGGCAAACGCAGCGACTCGACCGACAATAGGACGATGAACGCCAGTGCGGATCGCTGCTGGGCCGAAATCGATCGAAGCGCATTGCGTTACAACGCGAGAGTTGTGCGCGACCGGATTGGGTCGGCCGAGCTCCTCGCCGTCGTCAAAGCGAACGGTTACGGACACGGGATGGTTGGGGTCGCGCAGGCGCTCGCAGAGGACGCGCAATTATTTGGTGTCGCGAATCTGGAAGAAGCGACGGACCTGCGCACGGCGCTTCTGCATCCGATCATCATTCTTGGTCCAGCCCTCCCGGAAGAAAGAACGACAATCGCGGAACGCGGGTTCATCCCTTCGATTTCCACCTTTGAAGAAGCCCAGGATTTCGATCGCGTGGCGTCCGGCGCGCAAGTGCCGATCAATTTCAAGGTCGATACAGGCATGGGCCGAATGGGTGTACCGGAAAGCGAAGCCCTGGAGGTTTTCAAGAAAGTTTCGGGTTTGCCTCACATAAAGATTCACAGTGTTTCGACTCATCTGCCGGTGTCGAATGAGGACGCAGAATACACGCGTGACGAGCTTTTACGGTTTGGCAACATCGTGAAGCAATTTCGCGCCGCGGCTCCCGGGAATTTCAAAGCGCACGTGCTGCAAAGCGCGGGCCTTCTCGCTTTCGCCGACCCGCTCTTCGATATCGTGCGCGCGGGCATCGTGCTCTACGGGATTTCGCCGCTGCCGGAATTTCAAAAGCTTTTCAAACCAGCAATGACCTGGAAAACGCGAATTGCGCTCGTGCGCGACATGCCGAAAGGGAGCTCGATTAGCTACGGCCGCACGTTCGTTACCCCGGGAAAGATGCGCATCGCCACATTATCGGCGGGTTACGCCGATGGATACCCGCGACATCTTTCCAATCGTGACGCCACAGTTTTGGTTCGCGGGCAGCGCTGCCCTGTCCTTGGCCGGGTGACGATGGACTTAATAATGATCGACGTGAGCAAGATCGAAGGGGTTCAGGCAGGCAACGAAGTTATTCTCATGGGACGCGATGGCAACGAGGAAGTTGCGTGCGCGGAACTGGCCGAGCGCGCCCGGACGATTACATGGGAAATCACTACCCGGATTGGCAGCCGGGTGCGGCGGGTTTATGTTTAAGGGCCGGTGAAGCTGCTGCTGAAGCGTTGACCCGTTAAAGCGAATGAGAATCGAGATTGTTCCATCCAGCCCACTTCAACCCTTCAACGCTTCGACGCTTTAACTAGTGCTCCCATGTTCCAAATCATCTTCAACGAATTGAGCGCGGCAGAGATCTCTGCGCTGCCGAAGAAATTGCAGCTCGAGTTGCTGGCCGAGTTTCAAATCTTGCCTGAAGACCTGGATCATCTCGACTCAGAGCGGTTTGGCGTGATTCAACGCGAGGGAAAAAAGTTGTATCGCTATCGCGCGAAAGATTACCGGATCTATTTCGAGAAAACGGACGAAGGCATCACCGTCCATCGCGTCCTGCATAAAAATACGTTTCGAGATTTCCTTTTCCGCAGCAAACTGCCTGTCTCGGAGGACGCGCAACTGGGCGAGACGCGCGAGTTTTGGAATTTGATCGAGCAAGGCGAGAGAACGCGGAAGGCGTGAATGTATAGGTCTCATTCGTCTCATTGGTCACATAGGGCCAATGCGGCAAATGAGACAAATGCGGCAAGGCACTGCCGCAATGCATGATCCCAGAGGGAACTATTTCATCAACAGCACTGAGCGACTGCGCTTGATCTCGCGGGTGATCCTGCGATGCAGATGCGCGGGCATGCCGGTGACCCGGCGAGGGAGAATTTTACCGCTTTCGGTGACAAATTTTTTCAGCACATCCGGGTTTTTGTAATCGATCGCTTCGATGGCGATGTCGATTCGCCGGCGCGGCATGGTGCGATTCGCGCGGCGAAATGCGGAACGACGTTTGGGAGTCTTGGGTTGCATCAGCAGTTTATTTCGTTTCGCGATGGAGAGTATGCCGCTTCAGGAATGGATTGTATTTCTTTTTCTCAAGCCGATTAGGCGTGCGCGGACTTTTTTTGTTTCGCGAGGTCATGTAACGCGAAGGCGGCATGCCGAGCGCCTTGGCCTCGGTGCATTCTAGGGTAACAATTTCCTGCGCCATTTTTTGTTACTCTTTTGCCTCGGCCGGCGCAGCGGCTTCTTCTTCCTCTCCCTCGCCGCCTTCCTCCTCGGTGAGCCCAAAGAGCGACGTAACCGATTGCCGGACGCGTGAAGCTTTACTTTGCTTCTCGAGCTGCGATTGGCATTGAACGGTAAAACGCGCGAACGGAATCGCTTCGAGACGCGCACGCGGAATTGGTTTGCCCGACAACTCACAGACGCCGTAGGTGCCGACCTCAATTCGTTTAAGCGCCTGATCGATTTCGTAAAGCGCGTCCTGTTCCTGGGAAAGTAAACTCAACGCGAAATCGCGGTCGTAAGCGTCCGATCCGGCATCGGCCTGATGCATCCCAAAAGCCGAAGCTTCGCTGCCTTCAGCCCGCGAGCGGAGCGTGTCCTGGGCAACGCCGGCCATCGAATCGACCATGGCATCGCGAAGCTGAAGGAGTTTCTCCTTCTGCTTACGTGTGAACGGATCGAGCCGACGCTCCCGGTGATTGTTTCTCATAAGCTCGAGCGGACTGCGCGAAAGATCGGCCGCCCGTTTCAACTTCGAAGATTTTAAAGACCGCTTCGCCGCCTTCGCCGAGGCCCGCACGATCTTCTTCCGAGCAGGCTTTTTGGCGGAGATCTTGCGCGCCGGTCGCGCTTTGCGCGCAGCGGGCTTTTTAGCAGAACTCTTCTTTTTCTTTGGTTTGGCCATAGCGTAAAAGGCGTCTTTTACCAGCACGCCAGACAGAAAACGGACGCTTAATTAAGAACATTTGGCGGGCCGCGCAAGCGGATTCGGTCAAAAAAGTTCGCCTGCGCTTTCGGCGACTCTGATGCTGTTAGTGTCCGCTGTCCTCAGCGGATAATCTGCGACCCAAAGCTCCCGTGCGCTGACGACAGCGCACGCTACAGCCGTCTTCAGGCGTTGTACCGTGTTTTACGAGCTGGCACTCGAGTAATGCCGTAGTGCAAATCTCCAGAAGACGCGCGACAGCCAAAAAACAATGCTCGAGGCGATAACGAGATGCAACATCAGCCGCGTTGGTTGTCCAAGCGATTTAATGAGCAGGCGGGCTGGGATGTTCGCGATAATTACTACCGGAATGACCCAGCCGAAAATCATGCGAAAAATCCGCGGAAAGATCACGTCTGGATAGCGGGCAATGTTCAGGAAATTGAAGTAGCCATATACCAGGCCCTGCGCTCGAACGATCCAGAAGCTTACCCCTGCCAGGCCGAGCATAATGGAGTAATGCACGGCGACGCCGAATCCCAGCGCGACCACGTAAAGCAAGATCGACATCGGGGTTGGTACCACCCCAAGCTGCGATAGCGAAACGCAGACGACCACACCGCCAAGGGCGGCGTTGATTATGCTGTCGAGCGCGAATTGTTTAGTGGAAACAGCGAACTGGCTGTCAATGGGCAAAACGAGCAGCGAATCCAGTTTTCCGGTGCGGACCAGTTCAGGGATGTTTGCGACGTTCACAAAAAAGAACGCCTGGAAGAGTTGCGCGATCATCTGGTGCGTGCCGACGAGCAGCACCACTTCCCATTTCGTCCAGTCCCCGATGCGATCGACCTGCCCGAAGATGATGCTAAAGAAAACAATTTGTCCACAAAACCAGAGGACTTCGACAATCATCCACAGCAGGAAGTTCGCCTTGAAACTCATCTCGCGGATAAGCGAGTTGCGCAGGATGATGGAATAGATTTCGATGTAACGGCGCATCATCTTTTCCTGTCACTTACCTATAGGTGCAGTCAACTACCACTCGCATG
>QHOW01000174.1:0-3196 GCA_003219435.1 Verrucomicrobiota bacterium
TTCACTCCGCTCACAGCGGTTCTTTTCACCTTTCCCTCGCGGTACTGGTTCACTATCGGTCGCCAATGAGTATTTAGGCTTACGCCGTGGTCGGCGCAGATTCATACGAAGTTTCACGTGCATCGTATTACTCAGGAAATCCCTAGGCGTGCTCCGGTTTTCGGTTACGGGCCTCTCACCCTCTATGGCGCAGCTTTCCAGAAGCTTCACCTAACCTTTGCACTACCACGTCGGGCTCCTACAACCCCGGTCGATAAATCGCCCGGTTTAGCCTGTTCCGCTTTCGCTCGCCACTACTGACGGAATCTCTCTTTCGATTTCTTTTCCTCCGGTTACTGAGATGTTTCACTTCACCGGGTGTCGCGATGCTTCTGCTATGAATTCACAGAAGCTCGAGCAGGTATTACCCCGCTCAGGTTATCCCATTCGGAAATCTACGGGTCAAAGCGTGTTTGCCGCTCTCCGTAGCTTATCGCAGCTTGCCACGTCCTTCATCGCCTATTGGCACCAAGGCATCCATGATGCGCTCTTTGTAGCTTGATCAATCTGTTCCGGTCCCAGAAAGGGACCAGAGATTCTTTGATAACTGAAACTCTCTCGCCACCTTGCGGCGGCGTCTTGATTTCAGACTCAGCTCTTAAAGTTGTACTTTCTTACTACCCTGTATGTAGATGTCAAAGAACCAGCCATTCACGCACAATTAAGGCGACAAAAAAACTCAATCTTACCGCCGACTTTGAATGACGTTTCCACCTTTCATTGCCGGGACAAAATTGAGTCCAATTTGCAGTCCCAAATGTACGTAGAACTTACTCCTGATCACAGGAGTCCCGCATCCAGCGGGGTTAATAAAATAGCGCAGTCCGGCGGGGGCGTCAACTCGGTTCCCGCAAATTCTCACCAATTTTTATTTGCCTTATATACCGCTGGCAAAGAGGTGTTTACACCGTAGACTTGATGCCAAGCGACCCCCAAATTCGAGGCTGGAATCTAGATTGTCTCCCTGACCCAGGCTGTATGCGGGCAAACCTTGTCCGCAAATCTCGTCGTTTCCGATCCCTCTAGTCGAAAGCGTGATCTCTGGCCTCGTCCCAGTTCATGGCGAGTCTTGCTTTTCCGGGGTCCGAATTTTCTGAGCGGCTTTGTGAAGCTGTTTGACCACGGTCGCCATATGTTGCACTTGCTCGGTAAACGCAGCCTCAATTTCATCAGCGACGGCCGACGATGCTTCGGCTGACTGTGGCACTTCTTGTAACTTGGTATAGAGGTTCGTGGCGTCCCGGACGACCTGGGGATCAGTAGCAGGATCTTCAGCGACAAAATCGGGGGGTACGTTAGAACTATTGATGCGTCGGTTGAGTGGCTCAAGGCATCTGGCGCAATATGGCTCGCCTACAAAGTCTAGCAACGAGCGAATCGCCCACTCCGGGTCATCTATCAGAGCAGTATAGGAGAGACGACGGACGACCTCTGAACCGTAAGCCTGTTCGGCTTGGACGCACGCCTTGACCATGCGCAACCAACACGTGTAGGCCTGCTGTTCATTCTGAACAAGGCGAGTCCCCGCAACGCGATGAAAGTTCAGCATTGAACGGACAACATCGCGAACGTCACGCAGTATGTGGATAAATACTGCCTCGGGAAAGAGTTTGCGCAAGCCGCAAATATGCAGGGAATACTCCGGCGTCCCGTCCACCCATCGCGTTTTCACGTCATACTGCGGAACGAAACAATGGCTTGGAATCGTTGGGCCGGCAGCGCGCCTCCACCGTTTTCTATTAAGATCAAGACGGTGGCGCAGGATCAGGTCGTTAATGCTCTTGCCAAAGACGCCGAAGAACTCCTCGGGCGATACGTCCATGGCGCTCAAGATGGTACGGTCGTTGCGTGCGGTGCCAACCCCATAACTCATGGCAACATTTACCGCGAATTGCCCCATCCAATTGGACTCTGGAAGTACGAGTATGTTTGGATGTTGACCGAGGCACCAAGTGAGAATGCTTGTGCCGGAGCGCGGAGACCCCACCACGAAAATCGGCTTGTTGGTTGGCATGGCAGCGGACAAGTTCTTCTCCTAGTCGTGGTGGAACACAGGGTCAAGACCAGGACCATTTGCCTCGCCAAAAGAATCTTTTTCGGCCGAGAGGCCGTGCCGTAGGACAAGGCCGCGTGCGACCGGATCCATTATTGTTCTTTTGAAAGCCAAGAAATGATCAGAGGTTCTGAATTGAAATGCAGAAATTTATGTCTCGTGCTGGGGCCACAGGCTAGCGGCTTCCTTCAAGAAAATGTGATAATCGCGGATGTAGTCTGCGGGATCATAGTATTCAGAGGCGAACACAAGTAGCCTTGAGTCCTGCGAGTGTTTGTATTCGGTAGCCCACACCATTGGAGGCACATGTACGCCAAACGTGGGGCGATCCAAGACGAACTCTTCCCGGTTCAATCCATCATCCACCACTACCGCGCAGGAACCACGAACGCAGAGCAAGAACTGGTGACACGTGCGGTGGGCGTGCTCCCCTCGGAGGTCGAAGTTCGGTACGTCGAAAGTCATAAAGTATCGCTTTGGAATAAACGGAAGCGTTCGCTCAAATTCTCCAACAGTTAGGTTGCCGCGCGGATCGCGTATGAAAGGCAATTCATAGATATTCACACCTCTGACTTTTGATTCCATGGTCTGTACCAGTGCGGAGGAAGGAGCGGCGGGGCGCGCGGAAGTTTCCAAGGTGTTAGCAAACGCTACCACTGTTGCCGGATTGCCCCTCACGATAGCATGAGGCTGCACGGACCGCGTGACCACAGCGCCTACATCAACGACGCTATGCTCGCCTATGGTAACGCCAGCATAGAGAGTCGCACTGGCCCCAATTTTGCAACCGCGCCGCAAAACGATTGGATTTTCTGTGACGTTCTCCCTGTCAGAACTGCGGTCTGATAAAAAAGTAACATGCGCGGCAATAGAAACCTCATCCTCAATGATCGTTCCTGCGCAGATCTGGGCCGCCCCTCGGATGACTACGCGGTCCCCGATGGCCGCATCTTTCCCGATGCACACATGCGGCCCGATCACGCAATTCTTGCCCACTCTTACTCTGTGCGCGATATAGGCGAAAGCCTCTACCTTGGTGTTAGGGCCGATGTCTTTGCTCTCAGACAACGCCGAGGGATGGATCGAGAACTGGCTCATGTCATT
>QHOW01000174.1:3215-8081 GCA_003219435.1 Verrucomicrobiota bacterium
CCTGAAACTGTCATGTAGGCACGTCCAACATATTCGCCGATGATCCCGAGGATAAGGAGCTGGCTACCGGAAAATAAGCTAACCGCAGCCATCAGCGAACTCCAGCCCACTTGAGGGACTTTGAAGAAAAGGGCCTGTACGACGGCGATCGTGAGCAGAATGAGACCAAAGACGCAGAGCAACGCTCCCATCAGACTTGCCACGCGAAGCGGCATGATGCTAAAATTAAAAAACATATTCAACCATAGCCGCACGAGTTTGCGCAGAGTGTATCCACTCCGGCCCCCTACGCGTGGTTCATGCCTTACTAGCAGCCGCTCGATGCGGTTGGTCGCGCCCAGAATCAGACCATCGATGTAAGGATACGGTCCCCGGTACTGGATGATCCGATCGATGAGTTCCCTGTTGTGAGCACGGAAGCTGCACAGGTAAAGATCCTTCGGCTTCCCGAGGAGGAAATTGGCTGCGAGATTTGTAAGCCAGCTTCCCATATTGCGGAACCAATTATGCTTCTTCTCATCATAGTAAGCGTATACAACGTCCGCTCCAGTCTCTTGGAGGTGATCAAGCATCCTGAGTGCTTCTCCGACCGGGTTCTGCAAATCGTCGTCGAGGTTGATGACAAACTGTCCCCGGGCGTGGCGGAAGCCTTCCAGCACCGCCGAATGCTCCCCGAAGTTTCGCGCCATGTCAATAAGGGTCACCGGAGTTGGCATAGAGGAAATAAGAGCCTTTGCACGGGCATACGTATCATCCTGACTAGCGTCATTCACAAGGATGAGTTCGTAGCCTCCCGGAATGGGCAAGTCGCGGAACGAGTCGAAAAGCCTTACGATACGGTCGCCCGTATTGTAGAGCGGTACCACGAAGCTCAGGAGAAAATCACATTGATCTGCCGCCATCGTAGACTAGACCTTTCTGCCAACACAATAAACAGAGGTGCCGAAGGGCAGACGGAGCAGCCGGCAGACCATGAAATCCAATCTTCCGATAGTGGTCAGCAGTGCATTTATTTTGGGAGGCAGCGTTGAGAGATCGGACTTTGTTTCGCCTTCGCGTGCCGGCTTGAGCGGTCGGGTGAGCAACCGCCAAACGAGGAGCGGAAGGAAAAGCCACGCATTCCAGCAGAAGGCGGTTTCCAGCTTAAGGCCGGTCGGGCCAAGCAGTTCTCTTATCTCTTTAACAGTGTAGCGTCGCGTACCATGAACAGCAACATCATGCCTTCCTCTCAAGACATCGAAAGCCGGGAGATTTAGGATCAGTAAACCACCTGGTTTCAACACGCGGGCTGCCTCGGACAGGGCGCGGTTTTGGGATACCTGTCTGTGATACAGGACGTCTAGGCTTACCACGATATCGAAGCTGGCATTGGGAAATGGCATCTCATCCACGGAGCCACGAATGATCTCTGGAAGGCCGCGTTGCTGGCAACACTCGACGGCAGCGGACGAAAAATCAAGTCCCGTGATCTGCCAGTCTGGACGAATTTCACGAAGCGTATGCAACATGCCGCCTGTCCCGCAACCGGCATCCAAGAGCCTGCAGGGCCGGGCCGGCGAACAGCGAGAGACCACATCTTTCACCACTTCCCGGTGCAGCACTTGATACCACCAGTAGGTGTCTTCCACTTGGCGCATGGTATCGTACTCGTGTCGCAGCATCGTTTCAGGCAAAGAATTGGCGGATTACGTCTACGGTGTATTCCACCTCGTCTTCGGCAAGGTAAGGATGCAGCGGCAGGCTCAAAATCTCGGGCACTAATGCCTCTGTATTTGGCAGTGGCGGAGAGCGTTGCGCAAAGAAAGCATATGCCCTCTGCTGATGGGCTGCTGCAGGGTAGTGCCGAGCGGCTGGGATGTTGCGAGAGGTAAGATATTTCATCAAAGCGTCGCGTTGCTTTACACGGATGACGTAAAGATGATAAGCATGCTCGCAACAAGGTCGTGAAACCGGCGTCTGGATTGGTAGATTCGACAAGCCTTTTTCATAGATAGCCGCAAGCGAGCGACGACGTTTGTTCTTTGCAGCAAGCAGGGGAAGCTTCACCCGAAGAATAGCGGCCTGTAGCTCGTCGAGACGGCTGTTGATTCCTTCGAAATCGCTGATATAACGTTCGCGCCAGCCGTATTGTCGCAGCCAGCGCACCTTCTCAGCAAGTGCGGTATCATTAGTGACCACGCTGCCGCCGTCCCCAATGGCTCCAAGGTTCTTTGTCGGATAAAAACTAAAGGCGGCACCGCGTCCGATACTGCCCACGGACGTGCCGTGGTATGTTGCACCGTGCGATTGCGCGCAGTCCTCCAAAAGGATGAGGTTGTGTTCGTCGCACAAGCGGCGCAGGCCGTCCATGTCAGCGGGATGCCCGTAGAGGGCAACCGCAAGGACGGCTTTGAGCTGCCGTCCAATCGGTGAATGGATCGCTTGTTCCAAGCTTTCAGGGAGCATGGTGAAGGTGACAGGGTCCACATCCACAAACAGCGGCGCAGCGCCGGCCCGAACAACAGCAGACACACTCGCAACGGCGGTTTGCGAAGGGACGGCGACGCTACTGCCTCCATTGATCTCCAAAGCACGCAGCAGCAACTCGATCGCGTCCGTGCCGTTGGCGACCCCAATTGAATGGGCAACGCCAACAAAGGAGGCAAACTCTTGCTCAAACGCAGCGACTTCGCTGCCGAGTATATAGTGCCCGCGTTCTAGAACTCGTTGAACCGCCTGCTGAATGTCTTCGCGATGAGCACGGTAATCCTCGAGAGGATAGGCACTGAAGCAACTTGGCGCCGACTTAGCCGTTGTCATTGACTCTTGGTCTCATTAGATACTGCTGAGCCTTATTGTTAACCATGATCGTGGTGTGGCACGGGAAGCAATAGATGATTTAGCATCGCGGGGTTGTTTCGCAACGCATATTTTCCCCGAGTGACTGAAAACTCGACTGCTGCTTTGACTGAATCGCGATTGCCTGATACGTACTTTGTCGATGCCTGAGGAAAAGTTGCGCCTCAACCAGTTCGGGTACGAGCTTCTTGCAATAAGCGGACTGATGCTGCTGGTCGCGCTCCGGTTCTTTCCCACGCTTGCGGATCACCGGCTTTACGGACCTTTCGACGATAATGTTCATATTCTTGGACCGATGTTTGCGGAAACGGCTCGACTCAGCCTCCATGGGGTATTCCCTTATTATCTACCAAGCTTTGGTACGGGGTTCCCTTTATTTGAGAGCCCAGAGTATTGCGTCTGCTATCCGTTTTATTTTTTTGGCCTACTCGACTACGGCGGCCCACTTCAGTCGCTTTATACACTGACGCACCTGGCCGTATTCCACCGTTTTTTATTTGCGCTCAATTTGTACGGCATGCTCCGGTGCGCTGGAATTTCACCCTGGGCTGCATTCGCGAGCGCTTCCGTCGGTGTTCTAGCCCCAAACACCGAGGAGTATGCCACTTGGATCACGATGACGGCAAGCTATACCTGGATGCCGCTGCTTATCGGCGGCGCAATTTTGCTTCTCCGATTTCCTGGCGGGTTTTTGGGTATTCTTCTACTGGGTAGCTCCGCCGGATTGCTTGCGCTCGCCAGCGCGTCGCAGTCGGTTTCCCATGCGATCTTCTTCGGTGTGATTTTTTTTGGTGCGGTGATGGCTTGGCTAATCCTGCGCCGCGACGCGACAGCGGTTGTCCGGCTCATCCTCTCGCTGGTTGCAGCAGGTGCGATTGCCTTTGGGCTCGCTGCTGTCTCAGCGGTCCCTGTGTTACTCGGTATCGAACGAATGATTCGGCACATCGGTGTAGGATTCGTGCTCGACCATCAAGCTATTCCTTGGGAGCAATTCAACTCAAACCAGCTGACTCTGGTCCAGCTTGCCGGAATTCTAATCAAGCCAGCTTGGATAAATATCGTGGGCAGCCCTTATGTCGGCCCGCTCGGTGTGATGGGGGCCGCGTCCGCTCTTTTGTTTTTCCGGCGGTTGGATTCGATGGAGCGGTTTCTCGTCAGCGTCATCGGCGCGATCGGGCTTTACGCTTTGTTATCAGCTTGCGGAACCCATCTTGGATTCGCCTATTTGAACTATCACCTTCCACTCATCAATAAAAGCCGCGAAGCAGGACGGCATTTGGTTCTTTTTTTGATTGCTGTCGTTTTTCTCGGCGGCTTCGGACTTGACCAAGTCGGCAACCTCATTGCGGAACGCGGAGCCGGCCGGAAACAGCGTCTGCGCCTATGGCTTCCCGTGCTTGTTATGCTTCTTATCGCAATCGCTGCCGTGGCTTGGGAGTTGTGGACGAGCGCGCCATTAAGGAGAGGCGGGTGGCTTGTCCTCTTTCTAGCTCCCGCTATCGCGCTACTTGGTTGGCTCGCTCGAGTTAGAGCAACGCCAGTCCTGACGCTGGCGGCAATTCTTGCTTCGGTTGCGTCCGCGATCTCACCGCCACAGACCGTTGAGATTACTTACTCAACATATGTGGACTCTGCGAATCTTCGCAGCCTGGAGGTCCTTTCGGCGATTCGGGACAAAATCGAACCCGGAGATTTCCGCATGGATTTTAGGGACAACAAACGGTTCCACGTCTTCTCGTGGGGAATGAACTCCAGCTATTTTGGATACAACAGCTTTTACGACCAGCTTACTCCCCAGCCTTATGATCAGTTCCGATTCAGCCGGGTACATGAGCCCTATCTGCGCGCCATGATGGGCACACGTTACGTCCTCTGCACCGCTGAGACGAAGCCGACGGATCCCGGCGCAAAAGTACGGCTCGAAGTGCAGGGCTACAAGCTTTTCGAAAACGCAGCGTATATGGGCAGGTTGACTCTCGTCCATACTCTTGCGGGAATCGTCAAAGGGGAGAACCAATTCATCACGGA
>QHOW01000175.1 GCA_003219435.1 Verrucomicrobiota bacterium
TCACGCACAATCTCCTTTGGCATCGGCAAGGTAATGATGTCGATCTCCGTGCCCGTGCGGCTCGCACCGATCTTCATTTCACGCAAACGCGCGAGATTTTCCTGGAGCGGCTCGTAGTTTTCATCCCCGCGATCTTCTTCGACGACTGTAACGACCGTATGTTCGGACACAAAACGCGCGAGATCGTCGATGTGGCCATCGGTGTCGTCGCCGGCGATGCCGTCACCGAGCCATAAAATCTCGCGAACGCTCAGATAATCCCGCAAGCGTTGTTCGATTTCACCCCGACTCAGGCGCGGGTTGCGATTTGGATTCAAGAGACACGATTCGGTCGTAAGAAGAGCGCCCGTGCCGTTTACCTCGATCGAGCCGCCTTCCAAGATCATGCGCGACATGTGGTGGAACAACTTCGTCCAGATTAAATGGCGGATATTTGTGGCGCCAGGCGTTGTAATCCCAATCGACAATCGCGAGTTTTGGATCGAGATCGCGCGTCAAAAAAACCGGCCCGTGATCCCGGCACCACGGCTCGTTTGTCGGAATCAGATGAAACGAGATTCGTTCCATCGGTAATCCATGCAAAACCGCCCGGGCTTCGGCTTCATGCGTGCCATTGCAAACATTGATGCAGACCTGCTCCGATTCGATCAGCGCTTCGACCATTGCCCGCAAAGCTGGCATGACACGGTCGAATGAATCGGGAAAACTGATCCCTTCCCGTCGGGGCCACGAAAGCCAGGTCGCAGAGTGGGGCTCCCATTCCGCCGGCAAGCGATATCCAAGCGTCGCTGGAGTTTGCGAGGTCATCAGGCGAACGTCCAACGCCCAACCTAAAATCGCAATTTCTTCAAACGTTGCGACAGCGAAATTCTGGGGAGCGCAGGCCCCGAATGCTTTCGGGATTGCCGGCAGCTTGCCGGCAACATCTTCGCGGGGAGCGAACCGGCATGGCACGCAGCGTCTCGGCAAGCTGCCGAGACGAACAGGTTCGCCACGGTGAATCCGTCCTGTGGCGGACTAGTAGCCTGTGGTCCCCAAGCAAAGGGCGCCGGCCTGCCCGGCGCTCCATTCCTGTCTGGCTCTGCGTTTGTGGAAGCTCGATTCAGCCTTAAGGTATCGTTTGCGCCTGGGCAGGTTTGTAAATCGCGCCAATGATTGCGCCGGCAATGGCGAATTCGAGCAAACCCCCGACAACCCAGCCGCAGAGGATTTTCGTCGTTAGCGGTTGCACTGCAAACGTGATGAAGTCGTTGCCGATATGCACCAGCGCCACCAGGATTCCCAACATCGCGCCGGCGCCCGCGCCTCCGGCCGGAACGAAGCGGGCATAAAGGAAGGTGAGAAAGAACGCCATCACAGCGTGACCGAAGACCAGCCACGGGAAGTGACTGCCGAAGTCTGCTTCGGTCCGCCAAAGCGTTGGCACTTCATTATGGATGTTATGCATCAGGTTTCCGAACCAGACGAAGCCAAAGACGAAGACAAAAATCCAGGCTGCGATGAATGCGAAGAAGAATTTTTTCCAGTTCATATTATCTTTCTTTTAAGGTTGTTGTTGAGTCCCGCGGTAACCCTGAAGCCTTGATCGCAAAACGGCGCGCTCCTGTCGACCTAAATTCTTGCTGCCGTGGCCGCAAAGCGAAGGCCGTCTTTCTGCCGAGTTACTGAACTGCCTCTGTTGCATTTGCTTGAGCCGCTGTGGATTCAGCGTGCAAGCCGAGCTCGCGCAAAAGAGCGACATCGACATCAGCGGCGGGACAGGCCTCCGCTGAATCAACCTAGAAAGTGAGCTGCTATCTATCGACTATCGAACAGTAGTGCCTGTACTTCTGGCTCGGTTAATAATAGCGATAACGCCTAGGATTATGCAAATCACACCCATTACCGTAAGTATACCGTCTCTACACGCGATGCACCATCCTCTGCCGTCACTGAATATGATCCACACACCGACAATTATGTACCAAACTGCCATCACCAAGTTAAACATTTTCAATTTCTCCTGTTGAGGTTGTTGTTGAGTCCCATCAAGCCCGGACGCTTTCATGGCAAACAGACGCGCCGATGTCGATCCCAAATTTTAGCTGTCGGCCGCCCACGAAAAAATGACGAAGCCCGAATGACGAACATCGCAACAAGCCCAATGTTAAGCGACGACGCGGCGAATGCCGGCTTCGTCATTGGGATTTTGTCATTCCTTCGTCATTAGACATTCGTCATTTATCGTTACTTTCGATTCGATGTGCAATCCGAGCTCGCGCAAAAGGGCGACATCGACATCAGCGGCGGGATTTTTTGCGGTGAGAAGTTTGTCACCGTAAAAAATGGAATTCGCACCGGCAAAGAAGCAAAGGGCCTGACCTTCGCGCGAGATCCGGGTGCGGCCGGCCGCGAGACGAACGCGCGCTTTCGGCAGGGCGATCCGCGTGACCGCAATCAGCCGGACCAGCTCAAAAATATCGACTGGCGGCTGATCGGCTAGCGGTGTTCCCGGCATGGCCATCAAACAATTGATGGGCACACTTTCCGGAGGTGGATCGAAATTGCTCAATACTTCCAGCATTCCCAGGCGATCGGCCTCCGATTCGCCCATCCCAATGATCCCACCGCAACAAACCGACATCCCGCTCTCCTGCACAGCGGCAATCGTGTTGAGCCGATTCTGGAATGTGTGGGTAGTCACAATCTCTGGATAAAAGTCTGGCGAGGTGTCGATGTTGTGGTTGTAGGCGGTGACGCCAGCTTTTTTTAGTTTGCGCGCTTCTACCGGACCGATTTCACCGAGCGTAACGCAGACTTCCATCCCGAGCTGGCTTACTTCCCGCACGATCTCGAGCACGCGCTCAAATTTTTCGGAGCCATCGCGCACGCCGCGCCAGGCCGCGCCCATGCAAAACCGGGTCGCACCTTGGGAACGCGCTCGCCTGGCTGCGGTGAGGACATTTTCGAGTGACAACAACTCTTCGCGCTCGACTGCGGTGGAATAATGAGCGGACTGCGCACAATAGGCGCAATCTTCGCTGCACCCGCCGGTCTTGATGCTGAGCAAACTGCAGCGCTGCACTTCTTCGCCACGCCAATGGCTGAGATGCACAGCCCGACTCTCCGAAATCAAATCGAAGAGAGGCTGATGGTAGTGCGCCGAGAGCTGATCAAACGTCATCGCGTGGCCGCGATGTTAAATCGAAAATCGAAAATCGAAAATCGAAACTTAATTGACCCACTTGCCGTCCGCGGAAGTGAGAATGGGCAGTTCTTCCATCATGAACTGGGTCTTCCCTATGGCGCCGATCATGTGCGTGCCGGTGGCCGCACGCCATTTTTTCGACATGCTCTCGCCGGTATGGCAGCCCCAGCTCTTGACATAGGCGCCACGCGCGAAATCGCGCCGATTGATCTGGATCAACTCGTCCTCGTGCAACCACGATTTACAGGCGCTGTCGATGTTATTGCTATAATCGAACATGAAACAGGCCCGGTTCGAGTGTCCGAAATATTCAAGGTCGGCGATCTTTACCTCGTCTCGCGGCTGGCCATGATTCAAATAATTGATCACCTCCGGGCCCGCGTGAAACCAGACGAGGTTAAGATTGAATCTTTCGCGGACCGAATCGATCAGGCCAACCAGGTCCTGGTTTTCCTGTTTCGCGCGGTCAACATATCCCTGCTTGTAAATCAGCCAGGTGATCTTCGCGTCCGGTCCGAGTTCGGTGCGTAACTGCTCGGTGCGCAACCGGGCGGCGCGAACAAAGTTCGCCCACCAATGATCGTGCGGATAAGCCTTGTATTTTTCCCATTGATACATCGAGGGTCCACCAATGAGCATGATGTATTCGCCTGAAGCCGGCGACGCCGCCTGCGATCCCAGAGCAAAGGTGGACAACGAGCAAATGAGCAAAAAGCGTTTCATCGATAAACCAGAAGACTCATTATTTATGCGGGGCGCGAAAATGCGCAAGCGGTAGGGCGCGATCGCCGAGCGCGCCGAGACCCGAGGCACCTTCGTGGACGGCCTCCCCCACCGCGGCATCCCTACCAAGATGCTTCGACTTCGTCGCGCACCAGATCTTGCCACGTCTGCCGTTTCCGAATCAGTGCGAACCTGTCGCCGCGCACCAGCGCCTCGGCCGGTAACGGGCGCGAATTGTAATTGGAAGCCATCACAAATCCATAGGCGCCCGCGCTCATGATCGCGAGCAGATCGCCTTCGTGCAGTTCGGGCATCTCGCGATCTAGCGCAAAAAAATCGCCCGATTCGCAGACTGGCCCGACAATGTCGATCTTTTCTGTCGGGTTCTTATTCTTGCCTTGTCCGGCGTCCGCCGCGCTGGATGCCTTACAGGGAACAATTTCATGATAGCTGTGATAAAGCGCGGGCCGAATCAGGTCATTCATTCCAGCATCGACGATCGCAAATTTCTTTTGGCCGGTTTGTTTGATGTAACGAACGCGCGTTAGCAAAACGCCCGCGTTGCCGACCAGCAATCGCCCGGGTTCGAGCAGAATTCGCAATTTCAATTCGCGCAACGGCGGCAAAATTGCATCGACATATTCATGGATCGAGAGAGCAATCTTCCTCTCCCTGTCCCTCTTACTCTTGCTCCTAATCGTAGTGTCATCCCACCATTCCCTGGCGCCGCTTTCAAATGAGGACTCGTAAATGATTCCGAGCCCACCGCCGATGCTGAAAAACTGGATTGGGTATCGTGATTTCAAATCGCGCACGATCGGCGCGACTTTCTTGATCGCTTCCGCGAATGGCGCAGCCTCGGTGATTTGCGAGCCGATATGCATCTGCACGCCGACGACGTCGATGTTGCGCATTGCCGCAGCGCGCTCGTAAGCCGCGGGAATGCGATCCAGCGCGATGCCGAATTTATTCTCGCGTGAGCCGGTCGAGATGTATTCGTGCGTGCGCGGGTCGATATCGGGATTCACGCGCATGGCAACCGGCGCGCGCGAATGTTTCGTGCCCGCAATGCGATCGATGTATTCCAGCTCCGCTTCACTCTCGACGTTGAAACTGTAAACGCGCTGATCGAGCGCGTATTCGATTTCCTGACGCGATTTGCCTACGCCGGCGAACGTGCACCTGGCGGGATCGCCGCCCGCGGCGAGCACACGATAAAGTTCGCCACCAGATACGATGTCGAAGCTGGCTCCCGCGTCCGCGAGCAACCGTAAGATCGCACGATTCGAGTTCGCCTTGACAGCGTAACAAATCAGATGATCCAGCGGCGCTAGCGCGGCATTGAGCCGCGTGTAATGATCGAGAATTGTCCCGGCGCTGTAGACGTAAAGTGGCGTGCCAAATTTATCGGCCACGCGCGCAAGATCAACATCTTCACAATGAAGCTGACCGTAGCGATAGCGAAAAAAATGCACGCAGGACTCTAGCCGCTTCGCGCCGCGAAGCGCAAACCTCAGGGTAGCGCACGCGTCCCGCGTGCTGGTTTCGGCGTCCTCGCCGAAACAATCTTTCTCGAGGGTAACACAGATCAGGACCGGGTGATTTTGCGTAGAACTCGGCGAGAAGGAAAGGTCGCGACGGTGGGAGACCGTCGCCAGCACGCGGGACGCGTGCGCTACCCAAGCATCCTCAGGCCGAGATTGATAATCGCGATCAGCGCGACTCCCACGCAGAAACTTGTCAGAACAAGTTTTTTCCCGTGCTTGAGCATTTCTCCAAGGACAGCGTGCGCAGACAGATAGAAAAATCCGCCGCCGACGTGCGCCATGATTAACCCGAGCCAAAATGTGGAAACCTTCGCAAGGAAGAAAAAGCCGATTACACCACCGAGGAGCGTAGTTGCTTCAATTGCCGCAACCCAGCCGAGCGCGCCGCGGCGTTTCAATCCAGCGCCAATCAAAAGACTGCCCAGCGCAAGGCCCTCCGGAACCTTGTGAATGCAGAGCGCGGAGAACAACGACCATTTTGTCGCATCCATCGCCGGAGTTTCCCCTTGAATTCCCAGCGCCAAACCATCGGTCGTGCTGTGGATCGCCAGCGCGATCATTAGCGCTGTCGCGATTTCGCTAAAGTGTCGCGTCGCATCTGCATCGAAATGGCTGGCCGCGCATGCCGGACAAACGTGATGAACGTATTTGCTGATAAAAAAGAAAAGCACGTATCCGGTAGCCGCCGCGAGTAGCGCTCCCCACCAATTCGTGGTGTCCAGACTTTCCGGCGCGATCGCAAAGAGCGTTACTCCCAGGAGTGTGCCGGCCGCCAAACTGATCAGCGCGCAAAGCGGCTTGTGCTTTAAGCGCAGCGATGTGCTGATGGATCCACCCGCCAGGGCGAAAACGTAAGCCGCGACGACCTGCCAGAGTGGACTGATCATTCAAAAGCTTGTGAGGGATCCGTGTTCTTCGCGGCAATGCTGCGTCTCGATAGTGACATGAACCAGTTCGTTGTGTTCGCGGAGCAACTCGCGATAGGAATCCGAGCTCTTTGGCTGGTGGGCCACGACAGAGATCATCGCCGCAAATTTTCCGATGCCCACCTGCCAAACATGCAGGTCGGTCACGAGTGAATCGCCATCGCTCTCCACCGCGCGGCGAATTTCGTCAGGTAAATC